>NZ_JBFTND010000004.1:0-102481 GCF_056397305.1 Cupriavidus sp. 05N40 | reverse complement strand
CGCCATAGCCATGCGCCACCAACCCGCGTTGCATCTCGAAGGTCTGTGTGTACTGGTACAGGCGCGGGCGCAAGCCATGCGCCCAGAACAGCGAGAGGAAATACTCGCGGGTCTGCGCAATGTCTTCCAGGATCAGCGGCTCACCCGCCAGCTCGGCCAGGCTGACGCTCGGCTGCGACGCCAGCGCGTGGGTCGCCGGCAGCAGCGCGTACGGTGCCAGCCGCGCCACCACCCAGCGCGCGATGCGCTGGTCGAAGCCGAGGTCATAGGTCAGAGCGAGCTCCGCCTTGCCCGCGCTCAACGTACGGTGCACGGCGGCCAGGTCGGCCTCGAACAGCGTTACCGAGACATGTGGGTACTGCCGGCGGAATCCGGCCAGCAGGCGCGGGGCATAGTAAGCACCGAGATCCTGGAAGCAGGTCAGCGATAGCTGCCCGCTCAGGCCGCGCCCGCTCGCACCCTCCCCACCCTTCACCGCGAGACCCGTCGCCAGCGCCAGGATGTCGCGCGCGCGGCCAAGCAATTGCTGGCCGGCCGGCGTCAGCTCCAGCCCGCGGCTGACCTGGCGGCGGAACAGGGTCTCGCCGAGCACGCCTTCGAGTTGCGCGATCGCCAGCGAAACCGACGGCTGCGATACATGCCGGGCCCGCGCCGCGGCACTGATGCTGCCGTGCTCGGCGGCGGCAACGAAGTATTCGAGCTGGCGGAAGGAGAAACCAATCATGATTTCCTATACTACAGCATAGGAAATATATAGTTTTCCTATTGCCCGGCCGCCACGATACTTGGTCATCAGCCCAGCCCCCACAGGAACATCGTGACCCTATCCCCCACCGATATCGAGAACTACCAGCGCGACGGCGCGCTGGTGCTGCGCGGCGCCTTTACCGAGTGGGTGACCACCTTGCGCGCAGGCTTCGAGCAGAATCTCGCCAGCCCGGGGCCTTTTGCCATCGAGAACGTCGGCGACGGCGAGCGCGGCCGCTTCTTCGAGGACTACTGCAACTGGCAGCGCATTGCGCCGTTCTCCGAATTCATCCGGCACTCGCCGGCCGCGGGCATTGCCGGGCAGCTGATGCAGGCCGCTGCCGTGCAGGTGTTCCACGAGCACATCCTGGTCAAGGAGCCGGGCACGGCGAAGCCCACGCCCTGGCACCAGGACCTGCCTTACTACTGCGTGGACGGGCTGCAGACCGCGAGCTACTGGATACCGCTGGACCCGGTCACCACGGCCAACACGCTGCGCGTAGTGCTGGGTTCGCACCGCTGGCCCCGGCTGGTACGGCCCAAGCGCTGGGCCAGCAATGAGAATTTCTACGCGGGCGAGGACAAGTTCATGGAAATGCCCGACGTGGAAGACGGCAGCCATGCGCTCCTGGCGCCGGAACTGCAGCCTGGCGATGCGGTGGTGTTCGACTTCCGCACCGTGCACGGCGCGGCGGGCAACACCGGGACGGGGCGGCGCCGCGCCTTCTCGGCGCGCTTCCTCGGCGATGACGTGCGTTACCTGGGACGCCCGGGACGGACCTCGCCGCCGTTTCCCGGCATCGGGCTGGCCGATGGAGAGCGGATGCGCGAAGACTGGTTTCCCGTGGTCTGGCGCCGTGCGCCGTAGGCCAGCTCCGGCCTGGGCAGGGAGCAAAAGGCGGAAAAACAAAAAAGCGCACCGAAGTGCGCTTTTTTCTTTGCCGCCGGTACGTCAGACCGAGAACGAAGAGCCGCAACCGCAGGTCGTGCTGGCGTTGGGGTTCTTGATCACGAATTGCGCGCCGTTGATGTCTTCCTTGTAGTCGATCTCGGCGCCCACCAGATACTGGTAGCTCATCGAGTCGATCAGCAGCGTGACGCCGTTCTTGTTGAGGGTGGTGTCGTCCTCGTTCACTTCTTCATCRAAGGTGAAGCCGTACTGGAAGCCGGAACAGCCGCCGCCCTGCACAAAGACGCGCAGTTTCAGGTCGGCATTGCCCTCTTCCTCGATCAACTGCTTGACCTTGTCGGCAGCGCTGTCGGTAAAGACGAACGGGGCCGGCATGTCCTCGGTTACGGGTGCCTCTGCGACTGCGTTCATGGGGTTCTCCTATTTAGATACGCCTGTATTTTAAGCGCTCCGGGAAGATCGTGCCGAAACCCCGCAACTTCAAGGGCTTCTGCCTTCCCTGCACGCAGCAGGTGCGCCATCAGGCGGTTTTCTGCGATTCCTCGGCCGCTTCCGGCAAGCCTTGCGCGGTGCTCGCCAGCGACAGGTTGGGCAGCGCCTTCGGTTCGCTGACGCCCAGCGGCACCAGCCGCCCTTCCACCAGCGCGCCCTGGTGCATTTCCAGCGCGGCGTAATGGACTTCGCCGTGCACGCGCGCGTGCGGCTGCAGCTCCAGCAGCTCCGATGCATGCACGGGACCGGTCACGGTTCCGTTGAGGATCAGGTGCCCGACGCGGACCTCGCCCTCGACCACGCCCTTTTCGCTGATGACCAGCATGCTTGCCTGGTCAGCCGATGCCGTCACGTTGCCGCGCACGCGCCCGTCTAGGCGCAGGCCGCCCGAGAACGTGAGGTCGCCCTGGATCACGCTGTGCTGGCCGATCAGGGTATCGATGGCCAAACCCTTTTTCTTGGAAAACAACATAGGTCCTTTCGCCCCTCTGGAGTGGCCGGCCCCGCGCGGCCCTACGGCATGGCCGTCTGGGTCGCGCGCAACTGACCGTTTTGCAAAATTCTTACCGTCACTGCCCGCACGGCGGCGCCCGCGGGCAAGGGGAACGTTCCCTCGATGCGCTGGTAGTGCGTCAGGCGCAGGTCCGGCAAGGAGCCGGCCTGGTCTTCGTCCAGGTTCAGGGTGACGGGCTTGCCGTCCCGCATCAGCGAGACCACCAACTGTAACTCACCGCGAAATTCCGGCATCGAGGAAAACGCCTTCGATCCGCCCTGCATCACCAGCAATCGGTAGTGCATCTTCAGTGTGTCGGCTTCATCCAGGCTGACACGGAAACTCCGCACATGAATGCCCGAGGTATTGCCGCCTGCCGGCAGCAAGCTCTCGAAGAACGCCAGGTCTTCCTTGAGCAGGGCGACCTCGCCTTCGGCCGCCTTCAGCTGCTGGACCAGGCCTTCCTGGGCACCGCGCGCCATCTGCAGCTGCGACTCGGCGGTATTGGCCACGGCCTGCAGGCGCTCCCGCTGCGCCGACATCGAGGCGAGCTGCTCGCGCAGCGCCCGGTTCTCCACCTTCATGTCCGCACCCGCGCCGGCGAGCCCCCGGCCGGCGTGATATGCCCATCCCGCCGCCGCCGCGAGCAGGATCGCCATCAGCACCGCGCCCAGCACGCGCACCGGCCAGGACCGGTGCGAGCGTACGGCCAGCGGCCGCGACAGCGCGCCACGGCGCGGACGCAGCAGACGATATCTCATGCGCCGCGCATGACCCGCGCGGGCGACACCGGCATCGGAGCGCAATACGGCCTTGCTGGCGGTCGAGTCATCTGCAGGTCTCCTGGCGGGAAGTGCCGGGATTGTATCCGGGAAGAGGCATGGAAATTGTAAAGCGCGCGTAAAACCTGCCGCGTCGCAGACAACGGCCAGGACGGCGGCAAAAAAAAACCGCACGGCGAACCGTGCGGTTTTTTCCGTCTCGACAGAATCCGGTGACCCGGACCCGTCGGACACACATCAGCGCTTCGAGAATTGCTTCCGACGACGCGCCTTGTGGAAACCAACCTTCTTACGTTCCACTTCACGCGCATCGCGCGTGACGAAGCCAGCCTTCGACAGCGTGGGCTTCAGTGCAGCGTCGTAGTCGATCAGCGCACGGGTGATGCCGTGGCGCACTGCGCCGGCCTGACCCGTTTCGCCGCCGCCGGTCACGTTGACCTTGATGTCGAAGGTCTGTGCGTTGGCGGTCAGTTCGAGCGGCTGGCGCACGATCATCAGCGAGGTTTCGCGAGCGAAATACTCATTGATGGGCTTGCCGTTGACGATGATATCGCCCTTGCCCGACTTGATGAAGACACGAGCCACGGCGCTCTTGCGGCGGCCAGTACCGTAATTCCAATTTCCGATCATGGATGGCCCCCTTAGATTTCCAGCGCCTTGGGCTGCTGTGCTTCATGCGGATGATCGGCTTCGGCGTAAACCTTCAGCTTTTTGATCATCGCATAGCCCAGCGGGCCCTTCGGCAGCATGCCTTTCACAGCTTTTTCCAGGGCGCGGCCCGGGAAACGCTGCTGCATCTTGCCGAACGTCGTTTCGTAAATGCCGCCCGGGTAGCCCGAGTGACGATAATACTTCTTGTCGGTTTCTTTGGTACCCGTCACACGCAGCTTGGCTGCGTTGACGATGATGATGTAATCACCAGTGTCGACGTGCGGAGTGAATTCCGGCTTGTGTTTGCCGCGCAGTCGGCGTGCCACTTCGCTGGCAACACGGCCGAGGACTTTGTCCGTCGCGTCAATCACGTACCAGTCGCGCTTTACCTCTGCAGGCTTGGCGGAAAAGGTCTTCATGATTTTTCCTGAGACTTGTAGAACCTGCCCGTTACGTGACGCGCACCGATCACATGATCGATGACTAGCGTCGTCGGCCGGTCCTTGGGACCTGGCCTTCCCTGCTTGTATGTGCAGGCTCTCCCTGAATTCTTCTTCCGCGGGCATGACGGAAAAGCCGACGATTATACTGTGGTTTTTGACAGGGGCACAAGCAAACTCTCGGGCCTGCGTCAAGATGGGGGCGTCATGCGACGTCCGGGGTATGTTCCCGGACCACCGCGCGGGGCCGGTCTGCGCCGGCGCGGCATAAAAAAAACCCAAGCTATCGAGCTTGGGTTTGAATCCACCAAAGGAGGAGGGTGGAGGAGACACTTGGAGATCGACGGGGCCCGGCTGACGGTGCGGCCGGCACAACCGCCGGGAATTCCCTGGCGATTCGCTTTCGCACTCTGGCTTGCCTTGCATGCCGTCGTTCAATGATTCAAATTATACATGAGCGCTCCCGCGGTGCAAGAAAATTTGCAGTGCGGAATGCCATTTTGCATTGTAAAAAATTGATGCAGCTTGCCGATATCGGCATTTRTCCAGAAAAATCAATAGCTTGCGTCAGATTTCATGTGTCACAAAACTGTCATCTTAGAGGAAACCCTCGGTTTTTGGAGGGATCCGACCCGCTCCGACCACGCGAGGGCAGGTGGCATATACTCAAAAGGCAAGTTTCGAAATCGCGTGTTCGTGATCGAATACGCACTCACTAAAGCGCAGGATCGAACAAAATGGAATGCAAAGTAACTTGGATGGGCGTCGACGGCATGACCTTCGTGGCCGAGACTGGCAGCGGGCACGTGGTTGCGATGGATGGCGCGCGGGAAGGCGGCGGCCATGATCTGGCTCCGCGGCCCATGGAGATGGTGTTGCTGGGTACCGGCGGCTGCACGGCCTATGACGTGGTGCTGATCCTGAAGAAGAGCCGGCAGGACGTGCGCGGCTGCAGCGTGAAGCTGGAAGCGGAACGCGCGAGCGAGGACCCGAAGGTCTTCACGCGCATCAACTTCCATTTCACGGTGACCGGCCGCAACCTCAACCCCGGCACGGTCGAGCGCGCCATCCACCTGTCGCATGACAAATACTGCTCGGCCTCGATCATGCTGGCCAAGACGGCGGAGATCACCCATACGCTCGAAATCGTGGAAGCGTAAGGGGCCCTGAAGGCGCGGAAAGCGGGTGCGGCAGGCGCGGAAAGCGTGGAAAGGATGCGCCGGCCGGGACACCGGCCGCGCGACGCCCGGGCCGCGAACGCGGCAAGGCGGAAGAATCGAGAAGCAAAGCAGGCCGATAAGCCGGATTCTGTGCGCGCTGCCAGCCTTGCGGCCAGCGGCACGTGACAATCATTCCTCTAGGCCGACCGTTACCGGCCGGCTCCAGCTCCCTACCCGCAGGCTCAGCGGGCCGCCTCAATGCCTGCCTATTTGGGATTGCTCCAGGTGGAGGTTACCGCGTTTCACCCTTCCCGCCGGGAGAACCCGGCGGCAAGACTCGTCTCTGTGGCCCTATTCCGCACGTTGCCGTGGATGGCTGTTAGCCAACACCCTGCCCTGTGGAGTCCGGACTTTCCTCCCCTTGCACCTTGCGGTGCAAGCAGCGATTGTCTGGCCTGCTTTGCGGCCCGCAGTCTAACACCGTTTGGCCTCGCGCCGGTCACCCCGGCGCCGCGCCCGGGTCATGCCGCCGCCGCGCGCCGGCCGGGGCGGAACACGCCGGTGTCGGCATAAAAGGCGGGATCGCGATTGGCATCGCACCAGCCGGGAATCCCCATCACCGGCAGCGGCGCGAAACGCCCGCCATGCAGCCCGGCGGATTCGAGCGAAGCGGCGACAGCCGCATCCAGCGATGCGGGCAGCCCACCGTCCGCCGAAGGCGGAACGGCCATCGGCCAGCCGTGCGCGGTCAACGCCTTGTAGGGCTGCGCCAGTTTTTCCAGCAACGCGTGCCCGAACGGCACCACGCCACAACGGGCCGCGCCCTCCCCGCTGCCGCCCCAGGCAAGCCGGCGCGCCACGAACAGTTCCTGCCAGGCAAAGCCGCGCAGCGCGCCCGCCAGGCTGCCGTCGACACTCAGGAACAGGATGGCGTTCTCGTCGAACAAGGTGGCGGCATCGCGCAGGACGCCGCGGCGTTCCTGCACGCCGGCCTCGGCAATCGCCTCTGCCTGCAGCCGGTTCAGCACACGCTTGGCGCCCGGGAAATGCAGCCAGACCAGCGCATTGAAGAAGTCATGCAGGTTGTCGCGCGTGGGCACCGCGCCGCTGGCATGGATATGCGATTCGTAGGCCGTGCCGGCGGGTAGTTCGGCCTGGGGCACGAAGCGCAACGGCAAACCCCGCGCATTGCACAGGCCAAGCCGCGCGCTGATTTCGCTGAGCACGGCGCGCAGGTCGGCGCCGTCCTGCAGCGCGCCGGACAGCGCCGTGCCGGATTGCGCAAACGGCCGGTACCAGGGCTGGGTCCAGTCGATCCGCGCCACGGCGCCGGCCAGCGCCAGCGTGACGCTCTCCGGCTTGCTCACCGGGCTTGCGCGGCTCAGCTGGCCTTCCAGCGCAGCGTTTCCCCGCCGCGCAGCGGCACCAGCGTGGTGTCGCCGAAGGGCAGTTCGGCCGKCAGCTCCCATTGCTCGCGCGTCAGCGTGAGCGTGCCGCCGTTGCGCGGCAGGCCGTAGAAGGCCGGGCCGTTGAAGCTGGCGAATGCCTCGAGCTTGTCCAGCGCGCCGGCATCCTCGAACGCCTCGGCATACAGCTCCATTGCGTGCAGGCCGGTATAGCAGCCGGCGCAGCCACAGGCATGTTCCTTCAGGCCGCGCGCGTGCGGCGCGCTGTCGGTGCCGAGGAAGAAACGCGGGCTGCCCGACACCGCCGCGGCCACCAGGGCTTCGCGGTGGATCTCGCGCTTGAGCACCGGCAGGCAGTAGTAGTGCGGGCGGATGCCGCCGGTGAAGATGGCGTTGCGGTTGTACAGCAGGTGATGCGCGGTGATGGTGGCGCCCACCGGGCCTTCGGCGTCGCGCACGTACTCGGCGGCATCCTTGGTGGTGATGTGCTCGAAAACCACCTTGAGGCCGGGGAAATCGCGGCGCAGCGGGGTCATCACGCGGTCGATGAAGACGGCTTCGCGGTCGAAGATGTCGATCTCGGAATCGGTTACCTCGCCGTGCACCAGCAGCGGCAGGCCCGCGCGCTCCATCGCTTCGAGCGCGGGCGCGCAGCGGTGCAGGTCGGTCACGCCGGCGTCGCTGTTGGTGGTGGCGCCGGCCGGGTACAGCTTCACGCCGTGCACGAAGCCGCTGGCCTTGGCCGCGACGATTTCCTCGGCCGGGGTGTTGTCGGTCAGGTACAGCGTCATCAGCGGCTCGAATGCCATGCCGGCGGGCAGCGCGGCCAGGATGCGGTCGCGGTAGGCCGCCGCCTGCGCCACCGTGGTCACGGGCGGCTTCAGGTTGGGCATGATGATGGCGCGCGCGAACTGGCGGGCAGTGTCGGGCAGCACGGCAGCCAGTGCCGCGCCGTCGCGCAGGTGCAGGTGCCAGTCGTCCGGGCGGGTGATGGTGAGGGTCTGGGTCATGGCTTGGATGGCCGGCCGTCGTTGGCGGCCGGCGCTTTCTCGGGGGATTACAGAATCAGGATGGCGCGGTAGTCGTTCACATTGGTGCGCGTGGGGCCGGTCACCACCAGGTCGCCGGCGGCATCGAAGAAGCCCCAGGCGTCGTGCGCGTCGAGCCGGGCGCGCGCCGGAGCGCCGGCGGCCTGCGCGCGCGCCGGCGTCGAAGGGTCGAGCAACGCGCCAGCATTATCCTCCGAGCCGTCGATGCCGTCCGTATCGGCCGCGATGGCGTACACGTCGCCCGCGCCATCGAGCTCCAGCGCAAGCGACAGCAGGAACTCGGAGCAACGCCCGCCGCGCGGCCTGGCGCCGCCCGCGGCACCGCCCTGGGGCAGCGTCACAGTGCATTCGCCGCCGGAAATCAATGCCACCGGCGCGGCGAACGGCGCATTGTACGTGCGAATCTCGCGCACCAGCGCGGCGTAGACGCGCGCCACTTCCTGCGCCTCGCCGGTCACGGTGTCGCCCAGCACCACCGGCTGGATGCCCTGGGCGCGGAAGCGCTCCGCCGCGGCCTCCAGGCTTCCATGCGCCGTTGCGATCACACGATTGTCGACGCGGGCGAACAGCGGATCGCCCGGCTTTGGCGTTTCCGCCACTTCGCCGCGCGCGCCGCGTTCCAGGTGCTGGCGCACCACGGGCGGCACGCTGGCCCCATAGCGGCGCAGGATGTCCAGCGCGTCGCCATAGGTGCTCGGGTCCGCCACGGTGGGGCCCGAGGCGATCGCGCTCGGATCGTCGCCGGCCACGTCCGAGACAATCAGCGTGGTGACCGGCGCGCGGCTGGCCTGGGCGAGCCGGCCGCCCTGGATGCGCGAGAGATGCTTGCGCACGATGTTCATCTCGGTGATCGGCGCGCCGCAGCGCAGCAACTCCTGCGTGGTGGCCTTGAGGTCAGCCATGGCGATGCCGTCGGCCGGCAGCGACAGCAGGCTGGAGCCCCCGCCCGAAACCAGCACGACCAGCCGGTCGTCGGGCCCGAGCGCGCCCACGCGGGCCAGGATCTCGGCCGCGGCGCGCTCGCCCGCTTCATCAGGCACCGGATGGCCGGCCTCGATCACGCGCACGTGGTCGGTCGGCAGGCCATGGGCGTAGCGCGTGACCACCAGTCCTTCGATGACATGGGTCGGATCCAGGCGCGCATAGGCCTGCTCCACCGCCAGCGCCATCGAGGCGGCGGCCTTGCCGGCGCCCACCACCAGCGTGCGGCCGCCCGGCCGGGGCGGTGGCAGGTGGTCGGCCACGATGCGCAGCGGATCGGCCGCCCCTACCGCTGCCTGGAATGTCTCCAGCAGCAGCGCGCGCGCGTCGGCCGCCTTCACAGCGCACCTGCGATGGCCTGGCCCAGGTCCGCCGTGCCGGCCTTGCCGCCGATGTCGCGGGTCAGCGGGGCATGCTCCGGGCCGGCCGCCAGCACCTTTTCGATGGCGCCGAGCACGGCTGCGCCGGCGTCGGCGTGGCCCAGGTGTTCCAGCATCATGGCGCCGCACCAGATCTGGCCGATCGGGTTGGCCACGCCACGCCCGGCGATGTCCGGCGCGGAACCGTGCACCGGCTCGAACAGGCTGGGGAAGGTGCGGTCCGGGTTGATATTGCCCGACGGCGCGATGCCGATGGTGCCGGTGCAGGCCGGGCCCAGGTCGGAGAGGATGTCGCCGAACAGGTTGCTGGCCACCACCACGTCGAACCAGTCTGGATGCTGGACGAAGTGCGCGGTGAGGATGTCGATGTGGTACTTGTCGACCTTCACGCCGGGATAGTTCGCCGCCATCGCTTGGACCCGCTCGTCCCAGTACGGCATGGTGATGGAGATGCCGTTGGACTTGGTGGCCGAGGTCAGATGCTTGCCGGGGCGCTTCTGCGCCAGCTCGAAAGCGAACTTGAGGATGCGGTCCACGCCGGTGCGCGTCATCACCGTTTCCTGGATCACCACTTCGCGGTCGGTGCCGGGGAACATGCGCCCGCCGATGCTGGAATACTCGCCCTCGGTGTTCTCGCGCACCACGTAGAAATCGATGTCGCCGGGCTTGCGCGGGTTGCCGTCGCGGTCCACCAGCGGGCTGCGGATCCCGGGCATGAGCCGCACCGGCCGCAGGTTCACGTATTGGTCGAACGAGCGGCGGAACTGCAGCAGCGAGCCCCACAGCGAGACATGGTCGGGCACGGCATCGGGCCAGCCGACCGCGCCGAAATAGATCGCGTCGTACTTGACCAGGGTGTCGAACCAGTCGTCCGGCAGCATCTTGCCGTGCCGCGCATAGTAGTCGCAGCTGGAGAAGTCGAAATGGTCGAACTGCATGTCCAGGCCGAACCGGCGCGCGGCGGCGTCCATCACCCGCAGCCCCTCGGGCATCACTTCGGTACCAATGCCGTCGCCGGGGATGACTGCGATCTTGTATTTGCTCATGTCTCGAATGGCCCGCAAAAGAGATACAGATACGAAAGAGGTCGGGGGATGCCGGGATAGGCCGGGGTAGGCCGGGGTAACCCGGGAAAACGATGCGCTTGGCAGATAACCCGGGCTGGCCGGATAATGGAACATTCTATTGCAATCCGGCAGCCCGCTGCCGGTCCGGTGCCCCGCCATGTGCCAGCTGCTCGGCATGAACTGCGCCACGCCGACCGACGTGACGTTCTCCTTTACCGGCTTCGCCGCCCGCGGCGGCGTCACGGACCACCATGCCGACGGTTTCGGCGTGGCGTTCTTCGAGGACAAGGCCTGCCGCCTGTTCATCGACAACCAGTCCGCCGGCACCTCGCCCGTGGCCGACCTGATCAAGCGCTACCCGATCAAGTCCAAGAACGTCATCTCGCATATCCGCAAGGCGACCCAGGGCACCGTGCTGCTGGAGAACTGCCACCCCTTCATGCGCGAACTGTGGGGCCGGCACTGGATCTTCGCCCACAACGGCGACCTGAAGAACTTCTCGCCGTTCCTGTCCGGCGTCTACCAGCCGGTCGGCGATACCGACAGCGAGCTCGCCTTCTGCACGCTGATGCAGGGTCTGCGCAAGCGCTTTCCCGGCTCGCAGCCGCCGCTCAACGAACTCTGCCACGCGCTGGCCGACATCACGCGCGAGATCACCCTGCACGGCGTGTTCAACTACCTGCTGTCCAACGGCCAGGCCCTGTTCGCGCATTGCTCCACCCGCCTCTATTACATCGTGCGCCAGTGGCCGTTCTCCACGGCGCACCTGATCGATGCAGACCTCTCGATCGATTTCGCCCAGGTCACCACGCCGGACGACCGGGTGGCGGTCATCGCCACCGCCCCGCTGACCGACAACGAGACCTGGACCGCCTTCGCGCCGGGCGAGCTGATGATGTTCGAGGAAGGCCGCTCGGTGATGACGCTGACGGTGCCGATTCCGGCCGACGTGCAGGCCAGGAACGCGGCCAACAGCGCCTGTACCTGAGGGGCGCGGGCGGCAACGAAAAAGGGACGCCGCGGCGTCCCTTTTCCATGGCGAGCCGCCGTGGCGGCGACCTGCCGTCTCAGTGATGCAGGATCTTCGACAGGAACTGGCGTGCCCGGTCCGAGCGCGCCTCGATATTGCCGAAGAACTCTTCCTTGTCGGCGTCCTCGACGATCTTGCCCTGGTCCATGAAGATCACGCGGTTGGCGACCTTGCGCGCGAAGCCCATTTCGTGGGTCACGCACATCATGGTCATGCCTTCCTGCGCCAGCTGCACCATCACGTCCAGCACTTCGTTGACCATTTCCGGGTCCAGCGCCGAGGTGGGTTCGTCGAACAGCATGCAGATCGGGTCCATCGACAGCGCGCGGGCGATCGCCACGCGCTGCTGCTGGCCGCCCGACAGCTGGCCCGGGAACTTGGCCGCCTGCGCCTTCAGGCCCACGCGGTCCAGGTACTTCAGGCCCTTCGCGGTCGCCTCTTCCTTCGAGCGGCCGAGCACCTTCATCTGGGCGATGGTCAGGTTCTCGGTGATCGACAGGTGCGGGAACAGCTCGAAGTTCTGGAACACCATGCCCACGCGCGAGCGCAGCTTGGGCAGGTTGGTCTTGGGCGAGCCCACCGAGGTGCCGTCCACGGTGATGTCGCCCTTCTGGAACGGTTCCAGCGCGTTGACGGTCTTGATCAGGGTCGACTTGCCGGAGCCAGACGGACCGCACACCACCACCACCTCGCCCTTGGCGACCTTGGTGGTGCAATCGGTCAGCACCTGGAAGGCGCCGTACCACTTGGAGACGTTGTTGATTTCAATCATACGGCCACCTTTTTCTGGTAACGCTTGACCAGCAGCGATGCGGAGAAACAGATTATGAAGTACACCAGGCCGGCAAACAGCAGCATCTCCACGATGCGGCCGTCGCGTTCGCCGATGCCGTAGGCCTGGCCGAAGAAGTCGGCCAGCGCGCTCACGTAGACCAGCGACGTATCCTGGAACAGGATGATGCCCTGGGTCAGCAGCAGCGGCACCATGTTGCGGAACGCCTGCGGCAGGATCACCAGCCGCATGGACTGCCCGTAGGTCATGCCCATGGCCTGGGCGGCGAACATCTGCCCGCGCGACACGCTCTGGATGCCGGCGCGGATGATCTCGGAATAGTAAGCCGCCTCGAACAGCGCGAACGCCACCAGCGCCGAGRTCATGCGCAGGTCCGACGCCTGCGACAGGTTGAACACCTTCTGCAGCACCTGCGGGATGATCAGGAAGAACCACAGCAACACCATCACCAGCGGGATGGAGCGGAAGATGGTCACGTATCCCTGCGCGAACCAGTTCAGCGGCTTGACCGAGGACAGGCGCATCATCGCCAGGATGGTGCCCCAGACGATACCGACCACCACCGCGGTGACGGTGATCTTGAGCGAGACCAGCATGCCCTCGCCCAGCACTTCCAGCGTGGTCGCGTTGATCGAGCTGAAATCGAATGTATATGCCATGACGTGTCCTCTTACTTGCCGCCGATGAAGCCGGGCACGCGCGTGCGGCCTTCGACCCAGCGCATCAGCAGCATCACGACGATGTTGATCAGCGCGTACATGAGGGTCACCGCGATGAAGGACTCATACGGGCGCGCCGTGTAGTCCACCAGTTGCCGGCCTTGCGCCGCCAGTTCCAGCAGGCCGATCGTCGACGCGACCGCGGAATTCTTGAAGATGTTCAGGAACTCGGAAGTCAGCGGCGGCACGATGACGCGGAACGACATCGGCAGCAGCACGAAGCGGTAGGTCTGCGCCAGCGTGAAGCCCATCGCCAGGCCCGCGTTGCGCTGGCCGGGCGGCAGCGAGTTGATGCCGGAGCGGACCTGTTCGCAGACACGGGCCGCGGTGAAGGTGCCCAGGCAGAGCATGGCTGCCAGGAACTGCTGCGCGAACGGGTTCATCTGCTTGAACATTTCGCCGCCGGGCAACAGCTCGGGCATGACGAAGTACCAGATGAACAGCTGCACCAGCAGCGGAATATTGCGGAAGATCTCGACGTAGGTCGCGGCAAGGCCGGACAGCCACTTGTTGGGCACCGTGCGCAGCACGCCGAGCACCGAGCCAATGACGAGGGCGATCACCCACGACGAGAGCCCGAGCGCCAGCGTGACCTTGAGCCCGGAAATCATCCAGTCAAGATAGGTCTCGTTCTGGGCGGCTTGTTCGAGGAATACACCCCAATGCCAGCTGTAATTCATGATGAGTCCTCAAAAAGAAACGGAAGGACATGCCTTCCGTTTCGCACAACCGGAATCCCAGGATCAGTCGAGCGCCTTGTCATTCGGCGTCTTGAACAACGCCTTCATGTCTTCGGACAGCGGGAAGTCCAGGTTCAGGCCCTTCGGCGGCACCGGCTGCTGGAACCACTTGGTGTAGAGGGTGTTGATCGAACCGTCCTTCATCATGCCGGTGATCACGGTGTCCGACAGCTTCTTGAACGGTGCGTCGTCCTTGCGGATCATGCAGCCGTAGGACTCGCGCGATTGCGGCTTGCCCACCACGATCCAGTCGTTCGGGTTCTTGGCCTTGGCGCGTTCGCCGTACAGCAGCGCGTCGTCCATCATGAAGGCGACCGCGCGGCCCGATTCCAGCGTCAGGAACGACTGGCCGTGGTCCTTGGTGCTGATGATGTTCATGCCCAGCTTCTGGTCATCGTTCATCTTGCGCAGCAGGCGCTCCGACGTAGTGCCGGCGGTGGTCACCACGTTCTTGCCCTTGAGGTCGGCCCAGTCCTTGATGCCGCCATCCTTCTTCACCATGATGCGGGTGCCGATGATGAAGATGCTGGTGGTGAACGATGCTTGCTTCTGGCGCTCGAGGTTGTTCGTGGTCGAGCCGCACTCGATGTCGATGGTGCCGTTCTGCAGCAGGGTGATACGGTTCTGCGAGGTGATCGGGATTTCCTTGACCTGCAGGTTCGGCAGCTTCAGGTGGTCCTTGATGGCTTCCACGATCTTGACGTTGATATCGTAGGAATAGCCGACCTGGCGCACGCCGCCGAGGTTGTAGTTGAACGGAATCGACGATTCACGAACGCCAAGCGTAATCACACCGGTGTCTTTGATCTTCTGCAGCGTGCCCGTCAATTGCTCGGCTGCTTGCGCGGTACCGCAAAGCACGCCGGCTGCAATCATCAGGGAAGCCAACTTGGCAACATTCATAACATCTCCTTGACCATGAAGAGAGAAAGGCGGGACTCTAACAAAAAACCACCCGCCGACGAAATAGTATTGCGCAGGCAGACACCCAAGACAACGGGTTTTTCCCCTAACAAAGCCAATACAGGCATGGTTTGCGGGGGAGTCGGGCCATGCCTCGCCCCCACCCCGCGCATGCCGCGCCAAACCGCTTTTTCCCATTTCCGCAACACCGGACGCCGCCCGGAGCCGGCAGGCAGGAAGCCGTCGCCGGCCCGTTATCCGGCCGCCCGGCGCCAGCGCCGCGAGGCAGGAAACATACGACAACGCGGCTGCCGGGAAGCCCGACAGCCGCGTTACCAAAAGTCCGGCCCGGTTGCTGCGACGCAGCATCACCAATTGGCGATGCCGCAACGGCAACCGGCGTTGAGGATCAGGGGTAGAGACCGCGCATTTCGCGCGCCTGCAGAATCCGCGTGCACGCCACGATGAACGCGGCCGTGCGCAGGGTCACCTTGTTTTCCTGGGCGACCTGCCAGATCGCACGGAATGCCTCTTGCATGATTCGTACCAGGCGCTGGTTAATTTCCTCTTCGGTCCAGAAAAAGCTGGAAAAGTCCTGCACCCACTCAAAATACGAAACCGTGACGCCGCCGGCATTGGCGATGACGTCCGGCGCCACCAGGATGTTGCGCTCGCGCAGGATGTCGTCGGCCTCGGGCGTGGTCGGGCCGTTCGCACCTTCAATGACCATGCGTGCCTTGATGTGGGGCGCGTTCTTGGCGGTGATCTGCCCTTCCAGTGCGGCCGGGATCAGGATTTCGCAATCGACCTGCCAGAACTGCTCGGCGGAGATGGTCTCGCCCTGGAAGCCTTCGATGGTGCCGCTATGCGAGGCGTATTCCATCATGGCGGGCACGTCCAGGCCGGCCGGGTTGTACAGCGCGGTGCGGTGATCCTGCACGGCCACCACCTTGGYGCCGGCTTCGTGGAACAGCTTGGCCGCCACGGCGCCGACATTGCCGAAGCCCTGCACCGCCACGCGGGCGCCCTTGATATCCAGGCCAATGTTGCGTGCCGCCTCGGATCCGACCACGAACACGCCGCGGCCGGTCGCCTCGTGGCGGCCCAGCGAGCCGCCCAGCGAGATCGGCTTGCCGGTCACCACGCCGGTCGCGGTGCTGCCCGAATTCATCGAGTAGGTATCCATCATCCAGGCCATCACCTGCGCGTTGGTGTTGACGTCGGGCGCCGGGATGTCCTTGTTGGGCCCGATGATGATGTTGATCTCGCTGGTGTAGCGGCGCGTGATCCGTTCCAGTTCGCCCTGCGAGAGCGTGCGCGGGTCGACGCGGATGCCGCCCTTGGCGCCGCCGTAGGGCACGTTGACCGCTGCGTTCTTGACCGACATCCAGGCCGACAGCGCCATCACTTCCGACAGCGTCACGTCCTGGTGGAAGCGCACGCCGCCCTTGCCGGGGCCGCGCGACAGGTTGTGCTGCACGCGGTAGCCCTCGAAGTGGGCGATGGTGCCGTTGTCCATCTCGATGGGCACGTCAACGACCAGGGCGCGCTTGGGGCGCTTGAGGGTCTCGACCCAGCGTGCGAGCGAGCCCAGGTAGGGCGTGACACGATCGACCTGCTGCAGGTAGATGCCCCAGGGGCCGAGCGCCTCGGGATTGAGGTAGGACGGCAGCGTGTGAGTCATGACGGCAGGATTGGACGGCGCGGCGGAAGACATCGTTTGGTCTCGGTGTGAAAGTGCGGCCAGCTTAGAGGAGGCCGCCCCGCCGAAGCCAATGCCGTTTGATTATCCCGTTATGCACCGATTGCATAACCTTGCGGCGACATCCGTGCGCCTATGCGCCCGGCGGCGCGGACATGGGCAGGCTGCGCGCCGCCAGCGAGTTCCACACGCGATCCACCAGCTGGCGCTTGTTGCGCAGCTGCGCGCTGCGCCGCTCGCTGGCCTGCTCGCCGGGTTTTTCACGGTAAAGCCGGATCTCCATGTCGATCGACAGCGGCGCGCCGCGCGCCGGCTCGGCACGCACCAGCCGGTGCCGGGCCAGGTCCTCGCGCACCGCGCTCTCGGGCAGGAAGGCCATGCCATGCCCCGCCAGCGCCATCACCTTGAGCGCCTCGGCCATATCCGTCTCGTAGCACTTGTCGAGCTTGAGGGCGTCGGGGGTCTCGTCGAGCAGCATGTCCACCATGCGGCCGAGGAAGGCGTTCGGCGTGTAGCTCAGGAAGGGCACCGGCTTCTTGTCCGTGCCCGGCAGGCGGTACAGCGGCTTGCCCGCGGCGTCCGGCACGCTGTACGGCGACAGCCGCTCGATGCCCAGCACCATCATGTCGTAGTGCGCCGGATCGAGCTGGATGGCCTGGCGCGCGTGGTGGTAGACCATGACCAGGTCGCAGCCGCCGTCGACCAGCGCCAGCACGGCGTCGTGGACGTTGAGCGCGCGCAGCCGGCACGGCAGGGTGCCGATCTCGCGCTCCACCGCCTTGAGCCACTCCGGGAAGAAGGTCAGCGACAGCGTATGCGGCACCGCGAATTCCAGCACCTGGGCATTGGCCGAACGCTGCCCCCGCATCAGCGCGCGCGTCTCGCTGACCTGCGCCAGCATCGCCAGCGCCTGCTCGTAGAACACCTTGCCCGCCGGCGTCAGGCTGGTGGGATAGCTGGAGCGGTCGATCAGCTCCGTGCCCACCCAGGACTCCAGCGACTGGATCCGGCGCGAGAACGCGGGCTGTGTCACATGACGCTGCTCGGCCGAGCGCGAGAAGCTGTGCGTCTCGGCCAGGCTGACGAAGTCTTCAAGCCATTTGATTTCCATGAGGCGGCATTATCCACCGGCTTCCCCCGTCCGGCGCGCACTCAGGAACAAAATTCTACTATCTTGAGTTTTTGTGGAATCAGATTACACTGCAACCTAGATTTGCACGACAAGACGCACGCGTTTGCTACGGACCGGGCGCTATGATGGGCGCATACCAACAAGGAGCCCGTCATGGCCACCCAGCAAGCCGGCACGCCCGGCCCCGTCGCCCACCCCGCGCCCGGCGCCCCGCCCGGCGCCCTCTTCGCCCCGCTGTCCGACGGCATGTCTTCGGCCTTCGCGGCGAGCGCGCGCATGGTGGCCGAGGGCATCGAAGCCGGCCTGCCCGACGCCGCGGCCCTGCTGGCACTGCTGCCCGAATCGCTGCGCGAAGGCTCGCCCCACGGCTATGTGCGCCACCTCGTCCACGCCGATCCGCTGGCACGCTTCTCGGCCATGCTGATCGTGTGGCGGCCCGGCCAGCACAGCCCGGTGCACGGCCACCAGACCTGGTGCGCCTACCGCGTGTTGCGCGGCACGCTGCACGAGCGCCACTACCGCTGGGATGCGCAGGCGCGGCGCGCGCGGCAGTGCGGCGAAATGCCGCGCACGGCGGGCGACACCTTCAGCGTGCCGGCCGGCCTGCGCCATATCCACGCGCTCGGCAACGACAGCGATGAAGTGGCCGTGTCGCTGCACATCTATGGGGTGGACCAGGAGCACATCTGCAGCGGTGTGAACCTGCTGGTGGACGCTGCCTGATCCGCGGGCGTGCGTGCGGCCGGACACCGACCGATGCTGCACGACAGGAACCCGACAGGAACCACGCCATGGACCGCTACGACCGCCAGATACTCGCCGCCCTGCAGGAGGACGCCACCTTGCCCGTGGCCGAACTCGGCGAGCGCGTCGGCCTCACCTCCACGCCTTGCTGGCGGCGTGTGCAGAAGCTGGAGGAAAGCGGCGTCATCCGCAAGCGCGTGGCGCTGCTGGACCCGGCCCTGCTGAATGTGGGCGTAACCGTATTCGTCTCGGTCCGCACCAACCAGCACAACGCCAAGTGGCTCAAGACCTTCCACGACCTGGTCGCCTCGATTCCCGAAGTCACCGAGTTCTACCGCATGGCGGGCGATACCGACTACCTGCTGCGCGTGGTGGTGCCGGATATCGCCGCCTACGATCGCGTCTACAAGAAGCTGATCCAGGGGGCCGAGCTGGCCGATGTCAGCTCCAGCTTTGCCATGGAGCAGATCAAGTACACCACGGCGCTGCCCCTTGACTATGCGTAGGCGAGGCTGGCGAGACTAGCGAGGCTGGCCGCACAAGCCAGACCGGCACACACCCGCCCTCACCCGCGGCTGGCCCAGCCCGTCATGCGCCGCTCCACCACCGCGAAGAACTCATACATCACCATCGCCATCACCGCGATCACCACCAGTCAAAGGCGCGTGCCATGATCTGGCGCACCCGCGCCTGTCCGATGCGGACCGTCGCGCCTCAGGCGTCCTGCGTGGCGTCRCCCGCTTCGATGGCCAGCGTCGCGTCTTCCACCGGTGTGGCGTTCTGCGCGGCGCTGCGCGCCTGGATGCGCCACATCTCGGCGTAGCGGCCATCCATGCGCATCAGGTCGGCGTGCGTGCCGCGTTCGATCACGCGGCCGTGGTCCATCACCAGGATCTGGTCGGCATGCACCACGGTCGAGAGCCGGTGCGCGATCAGCAGCGTGGTGCGGTTCTGCGCCAGCCGGATCAGCTCGGCCTGGATGGCCTGCTCGGTGCGCGAATCCAGCGCCGAGGTGGCTTCATCGAAGACCAGGATGGGCGGGTTTTTCAGCAGCGTGCGCGCGATCGCCACGCGCTGCTTCTCGCCGCCGGAGAGCTTGAGGCCGCGCTCGCCCACCGGCGTGTCGTACCCCTGCGGCAGCTCGCGGATGAAGGTGTCGATCTGCGCCGCGCGCGCCGCCGCGATGACTTCATCGTGGCTGGCCTCGGGGCGGCCGTAGGCGATGTTGTAGTAGATGCTGTCGTTGAACAGCACCGTGTCCTGCGGCACGATGCCGATGGCGCCGCGCAGGCTGTCCTGGGTGACCGCGCGGATATCCTGCCCGTCGATCTCGATGGCGCCGCTGCCGACGTCGTAGAAGCGGAACAGCAACCGCGCCAGCGTGGACTTGCCCGAGCCGCTGTGCCCGACCACCGCGGTGGTGGTGCCCGCCGCGATGGTGAAATCCACGCCATCCAGGATCGTGCGGTTGCTCTCGTAGCCGAAGCCGACATGGGCGAAACGCACCGCGGCGCCCCGCACCCGCAGCGGCTGGGCGCCCGGCGCATCGGCGACTTCGCGGTTGGTGCCCAGCAGCACGAACATGCGGTCCATGTCGGTGGTGGCCTGCTTGATCTCGCGATAGATCACGCCGAGGAAATTCAGCGGGATGTACAGCTGGATCATCAGCGTATTGACCAGCACCAGGTCGCCCAGCGTGAGCTTGCCGGCTGCCACGCCCACCGTGGCGCGCCACAGGATCAGGATCAGGCCGGTGGCGATGATCGCCTGCTGGCCAAAGTTGAGCAAAGACAGCGAGTTCTGCGAACGGATTGCCGCGGAGCGGTAGGTGAGCAGGTTCTCGTCATAGCGGCGGGCTTCATACTCCTCGTTGCCGAAGTACTTCACGGTCTCGAAGTTGAGCAGCGAATCGATCGCCTTCTGGTTGGCGCGCGAATCCAGCTCGTTCATCTTGCGCCGGAAGTGCGTGCGCCACTCGGTCACCACGATCGTGAACACGATGTAGCTCACCAGCGCGCAGCCGGTGATGGCGGCGAACCAGATGTCGTAGTGCAGGATGAAGAAGCCCATCACCAGGCCCATCTCGACCAGGGTCGGCAGGATGCTGTAGAGCGAATAGGAAATCAGCGACTGGATGCCGCGCGTGCCGCGCTCGATGTCGCGGCTCATGCCGCCGGTCTGCCGCTCGAGGTGAAAGCGCAGCGACAGCGCGTGCAGGTGGCGGAACACCTGCAGCGCAATCTCGCGCACCGCGCTCTGCGTGACCTTGGCGAACAGGATCTCGCGTAGTTCGGTAAACAGCGTGCCGGACAGCCGCAGTACGCCATACGCCAGGATCAGCCCCACCGGCACCACCAGCAGCGCGGTGGCGCTGCCGGCAGGCACGTTCATGTTGTCCACCAGCTTCTTCATCAGCACCGGCACGCCGAGGTTGGCCACCTTGGCCGCGACCAGGCACACCAGCGCCAGGATCACGCGCCATTTGTAGTGCCAGACGTAGGGCAGCAGGTTGCGCACGGTCTGCCAGTCGCTGCGGGGAGCGCCTGGCTTGCCGAACAGGGAAGCGGGCTGGGCGGGGGACGGCTCGGCCGACGAGGAATAGCGTCGCATACGTTAGAATTTGGGCGAATATGCGATTGTGGCAGAGATCGGCTGGCTCAGCCGGCACCACCCTGGCATCCGTCTTTGTCGCGGCTGTGTTCCGGCCATGCCACCATGCCGGCGCCGTGCGGCGGCCAGCTCACTCCGTCCACTCCGGCAAGCATCGCCATACCGTAGCGGCATCGCGCCGCGATCCCGGCGCCCCGCCCCAACCCTGTTTTCCTGCCTCAAGCCATCATGAATCAAGCCACCGTCCTACCCTGCCTGCCGCCCGGCAAGAATCCCGCACTGCGTGTGGTCCCCATGCCTGCCGACGCCAATGTGCACGGCGACGTGTTCGGCGGCTGGATCATGGCGCAGGTCGACCTGGCCGGCTCGATCCCCGCGGTGGAGCGCGCGCAGGGCCGCGTGGCCACGGTGGCGGTGAACTCCTTCCTGTTCAAGCACCCGGTCTTCGTCGGCGACCTGGTCAGCTTCTACGCCGATATCGAGAAAACCGGCCGCACCTCGATCACTGTGTCGGTGGAGGTCTACGCGCAACGCATGCGCCACAGCAACGAAATCGTCAAGGTGACGGAAGCCACGCTGACGTATGTGGCGACCGATGACACGCGACAGCCGCGGGTGCTGCCGAAGCTCTGAGTTGCCGGCCCGCCGGCGCGGCCCTTGCGCGGCATCCTGAACCAGGCTGAACCAGGCTGGCTCGGGAGCCCACCCTCCCCGCGACCCGCCTGCGGTCCTCCCTGAAGCGTCCCGCGCACATCGCGGGGCGCAATCTCCCCGCCCCGCCCCTCCCGTCCGCCCGGAAGAAAGCAGAAATTTCTGCCTGCGCGTTCAGACATTTCCAATTCCTTCACCTCGCTCCACGCACTTAAATGCAAATGATTCTCAAATGCACTTAGGAGCATGGAATGAGCCGATACATAAGATCCGCCGCGCTGCCGCCGCGTCGCCCCCTGGCCTGCGCCGTCCTGGCAATGGCGACCTGCGCCGCGCCAGTGCTGGCGGACGACCGCGAACGGCAGGGCAGGCCTGTCGAGCTGGAGCCTGTCACCGTACGGGGAACGCCGCTGCCCGGCGCCAAGGTCGATGTCTCCGGCTCGGCCAAGTACGCCGCGCCGCTGCTCGACACCCCGCAGACCATCTCGGTGGTGCCGCAGCATGTGATGGAAGAACAGAACGCCCTGAGCCTGCGGCAGGCGCTGTACAACGTCTCCGGCATCACCTTCAACGCGGGCGAGGGCGGCGCCGGTTCGGGCGACAGCATCAATATCCGCGGCTTCAGCGCCAACGCGAACATGCAGGTCGACGGGCTTCGCGACAGCGGGCAGAACAACCGGACCGACCTCTTCAACGTCGAGGCGGTCGAAGTGATCAAGGGGCCGAACTCGGTCTTCGGCGGCGCCGGCACCACCGGCGGCAGCATCAACATGATCAGCAAGCRGCCCGGGGCGGAGCGGTTCACGCATGCCGGCGCCGGCCTCGGGACCGACAATTTCCGCCGGCTGACCCTCGATACCAACCAGCCGCTGCCGTGGGGCGGGGGGTCCTCCGCGGTGCGCCTGAACCTGATGGCGCACGAGAACGACGTGCCGGGGCGCGGCCCCGTCGACCGTCGCCGCTGGGGCATCGCGCCGTCGATCGTATTCGGCCTGCAATCGCCGACGCGCCTGACGCTGAGCTACTTCCACCAGCGCGACGACAACCTGCCCGACTACGGCGTGCCGGCGCTGCATGGCAACCCGCTCGCGGGCGTCGGCCGCCACAGCTACTTCGGCTGGCGCAACCTGGACAAGGAGGACATCACCACCGATGCCGTCACCGCCAGGTTCGAGCATGAGTTCAACGGCAGCCTCAAGCTGCAGAGCCTGACCCGCTACTCGCGTCTTCACCGCGACACGGTGATCTCCGCCTCGCACGTGGACCTGTCGGGCCTGCCGCCCGGCCGCTACAAGCCGGCCGGCCCGCAAGGCTATGGCCGCGACTCGACCAGCGGCATGTGGATCAACCAGACCAACCTGACCAGCCACTTCGGCACGTTCGGGCTGGGGCACACGCTGGTCACCGGCTTCGAGATCTCCCGCGAAACCTACGACCGCTCCACCTATTCCTACAATCTCGCCAGGTACTATCCCGCAAACGGCTTCGACCTCCGGAATCCGCCTGGCTTCTGGAGCGGCCCGATCGCCAGGCAGGACAGCGCGAGCAACAAGACCTGGCTGGATGTCAAGGCGCTGTACGCCCTCGACACCATTGCCCTGGGCAAGCACTGGGACCTGAATCTGGGCCTGCGCTACGACTGGATCGACGGCACCTCGGAGAGCACCCCGACAGGCAAGGCGACGGAGCGTGCGGACAGCTCGGACCGGCAGCTCAGCACCCGGGCGGGGCTGGTGTTCAAACCCGCGGATAACGGCAGGATCTACGTTGCCTACGGCACCGCCTTCAACCCGTCCGCGGAATATCTGGTCACCACCGGCTCAGGCGTGGACAAGGCCACCGGCTCGCTCGCGCCGGAGAAGAACAAGACGTATGAGGTGGGCAGCAAATGGGAGTTCATGGCGCGGCGCCTGGGACTGAACGCAGCGCTGTTCCAGGTCGAGAAGAGCAATGCACGCGAACGCCTGGCCGACGGCAGCTACGCCCTGGCGGGCAAGCAGCGCGTGCGCGGCGCAGAGCTGGGCGTGGCCGGCAAGCTGACACCGCAATGGGAGATCCTGGCCAACTACACCTACCTGAACAGCAGCACGCTCCGGTCGCGGGCCACGCCCGAGCGCGAGGGCAAGGCAATGGCCAACACGCCGCCCCATACGCTCAGCCTGTGGACCACCTACCAGCTCCCGTCCCGCTGAACGCTGGGCTATGGCGCGCGCTATGTCGGCAAGCGCAACGTCACTTCCGCGGGTGACGGCAAGCTCGGCGGCTACTGGCTGCACAACGCCATGCTCGGCTATGCGCCGAACCGGCACCTGCGGTTCCAGCTGAACATCGACAACCTGTTCAACAAGGCCTATGTGGACCGCGTGCGCCAGGTGCTGGGCAACGCATCGCGCTCGTCGGCGATCGAGTACGGCGATGGCCGCTCGGCCGTGCTGAGCGCCGTCTATTCTTTCTGATCCGCCTGCCTGCCGAGCGCAGGATTCCAAGCCGTGGCCCCGCCCGAGGCGGGGCCCGCGAGCCCGAGGTCTAAGCGATGATGGTGCATATCCCCGGCGTGCTGACGCCGGAACAGGTACGGGAAAGCGTACGCCTGCTGATGGAGGCCGACTGGGTCGACGGCAAGGGGACCGCGGGATTCCAGTCCGCGCTTGCCAAGGACAACCTGCAGTTGCCGCACGACTCCCGCCAGGGCGCGCATATCGCCGCGATGATCGAGCAGGCGCTGCGCCGCCATCCGCTGTTCCTTTCGGCGGCGCTGCCTGCCAGGATCTATCCCAAGCTGTTCAACGCCTACCAGGGCGGGCAATCGTTCGGCACCCATGTCGACAATGCCATCCGCTATCTTCCGGACAGTTCGGGCAGCATCCGCACCGATCTCTCCGCCACGCTGTTCCTGCGCGGGCCCGACGACTACGACGGCGGCGAGCTGATCGTCGAAGACACCTACGGCACGCACGCGGTCAAGCTGCCCGCTGGCGACATGATCCTGTACCCGGCCTCGAGCCTGCATCGCGTCAGCCCGGTGACCCGCGGCACGCGGCTCTGCTCGTTCTTCTGGATCCAGAGCCTGGTGAGGAACGATGCCCGGCGCGCCCTCCTCTTCGACCTGGATACCGCCGTCCAGGAAACCGCGCAGGCGCTCGGCCATGGGCACGCCACCACGGTGCGGCTCACCGGCGTGTACCACAACCTGCTGCGCGAATGGGCGACGCCCTGATGCCCTGATGCCCTTTCACGCCCCCCGGCGCCGGCGCGGCTCAGTTGAAGCGGGAGAAATCCGGGCGGCGCTTCTCGAAGAAAGCGGTGAAGGCTTCCTTGGCCTCAGGCGCCTGCAGCATGCGCCGGAACGACTCGCCCTCCTCCGCCATCCTGGCCTGCACCGCGTCCTTGTCGCCGCCCTTCATCAGCCGCTTGGTCTCGCGCAGCGACGACGCCGGCAGCGCAGCCAGCTTGCGCGCCTGCTGCAGCACGAAGTCGTGCAGCTCGGCCACCGGCAGCACGCGCGTGACCAGGCCGATCTGCTGCGCTTCCTGCGCACCGAAGGGCTCGCCCAGCAGCAACTTCTCCGCGGCGCGCTGGTAGCCCAGCAGGCGCGGCAGCAGCATGCTCGAGGCGGCTTCCGGGCACAGCCCGAGCTGCGCGAACGGCAGCGACAGCCTGGCCGTCTCGGAGGCATAGACCAGGTCGCAATGCAGCAGCATGGTGGTGCCCACGCCAACCGCTGGCCCGCTCACCGCCGCCACCAGCGGCTTGCCGGCCTGGCTGATCTGCTGCAGGAACTGGAACACCGGCGCCGGCTGGTCGCCTTCGACCGAGGTGGGCGGGCGCTGCATGAAGTCCTCGAGATCGTTGCCCGCCGTGAAGACTTCCGGCTTGCCGCGCAGCACGATCACGCGCACGGCGGGGTCGGTCTCGGCGGCGCGCAGCGCGTCGGCCAGGGTCTGGTACATGGCCGCGGTGATCGCGTTCTTCTTGTCCAGACGATCGAACTCGATGGTCAGGACGCCTTGCTCGATGTTGGTCAGGATGCTCATGGAATCGTCTTCTCCTTACTGCCTGGTTGACTTGTGTATCGCCGCAGCCTATTCCAGCGGCGGCGGATCCTCGCAAAGATAGCTCATCCCGAACGCATTCGCGCCGACGTTGAGCGCGACCGTCAGGCTCATCGGCGCGAGCATCAGCTCCACCTCGTGCCGTTGCGCGGTGCGCGCCAGCGACTGGAAGGCGGCGGTGGCGCGGATCGCCTCGGGCGGTCCCGCATAGCTGAGGGAAACTGCCGGGCTGAGCAGGCGGCCGCCGCGGATGCACCGTTCGGCATGGGCCATCACGCGGCGCATGCCTTCGTCAGCGCCGCGCACCTTGGCCACCGCCTCGGTCTGCCCGCGGTGCATATGCACGACGGGACGGATATTGAAGGCGCTGCCCAGCATGTAGCGGCCCCAGGTGATGCTGTTCTCGCCCTTGTGCCGCGCCCGCGTGTACATATAGAGCAGCTCGTCCGGCACCAGGAACATGTGCGCCGCGTCGCGCAGGCGCGCCTCCACGGCCTCCACGACGGACTGCGCGCTGGCGCCGCCGGCCAGCATGCGGGCGGCCTCGCGCACGATCAGCGCCTGCCCCGGGCCGATCGCGCCGGTGTCGATCACGGTCAGGTCGAACAGGCCGCTGCGCCCCGCATCCTTGCGTGCCTTGAAGCTCTTGGCCACGGTCCCGACCACCGCGCCGGACGCGTGCGCGTACAGCTTGCTGCGCGTGCTGGCGATGGTAAGCAGGAGCGCGCGGTCGCAAGTGGTCACCACATGCTTGAGCAGGTGGTCCTCGATCTCCCGCTCCAGCAAGGGAATCGATTCGGCGTAGTGATCCTGCTTGCCGACCAGGTATTGCGCGTAAAGCGTGGGCAAGGCCGGCTCGTCGCGCACATCGGCCACGAAGCGATCCCCTGCGCGAATGCGGAACGGCAGCGTCTGTACCCCGAGTTGGGCCATCAGCGCGCGCGGCATGTCGCACGCGGCGTCGGCCACGATGACTGTCTCCTGCATCTTGTTGTTTCCTCCCTGTCCGGTGAGCCGCATCGTGGCGGCAGCTGTCTCCTTGTCATGGCACTGCTTTCTTCACCTGATCGAGAGAGTGGCGAAATGGGCCGCGGGGCTGCGGGGCCACGGGGCCACGGCGCGAAACCGTGTCCCCGTGGCCCCATTTCGCCGGCGGCGCGTTCRGACGCGCTCGAAGATCCCTGCCGCGCCCATCCCCGTGCCGACGCACATGGTCACCATGCCGTACTTGAGGTTGTGGCGGCGCAGGGCGTGCACCACGGTGGCGGAGCGGATCGCGCCGGTGGCGCCGAGCGGGTGGCCCAGGGCGATGGCGCCGCCCATGCGGTTGACCTTGGCGGGGTCCAGTGCCAGGTCGCGCGTCACGGCCAGCGCCTGCGCGGCGAAGGCTTCGTTGAGCTCGATCCAGTCGATCTGGTCCTGCGTCAGGCCGGCCGCCTTCAGCGCCGCGGGAATCGCTTCCTTGGGGCCGATGCCCATGATCTCGGGCGGCACGCCGCGCACCGCGAACGAGACGAAGCGCGCCAGCGGCACCAGGTTGAATTGCTTGAGGATCTTTTCCGAGACCAGGATCAGCGCACCGGCACCGTCCGAGGTCTGCGAGCTGTTGCCGGCGGTGACGCTGCCCTTGTTGGCGAACACCGGGCGCAGCTTGGCCAGGCCTTCAAGCGAGGTCTCCGGGCGCGGGCCTTCGTCGAGCGAGATGGTGCGCGTCTTGATGCGGACTTCGCCGGTGGCCAGGTCGGGAAATCGCTCGACGATCTCCACCGGCGTGATCTCGTCGTTGAACTCGCCGGCCTGCTGGGCGCGGATGGCCTTCTGGTGCGACGCCAGCGAAAAGGCATCCTGGTCTTCGCGGCTGACCTTCCATTTCTGCGCCACCTTCTCGGCGGTCAGGCCCATGCCGTAGGCGATGCCGATGTTCTCGTCGCGCTCGAAGATCGACGGCGACATCGACGGCGAGTTGCCCATCATCGGCACCATGCTCATCGATTCCACGCCGGCGGCGATCATCACGTCGGACTCCCCCACGCGGATGCGGTCGGCCGCCATCGCTACCGCCGACACGCCCGAGGCGCAGAAACGGTTGACGGTGATGCCGCCCACGCTGACCGGCAGGCCCGACAGCAGCGCGCCGATGCGCGCCACGTTCAGGCCCTGCTGCGCCTCGGGAATCGCGCAGCCGACGATGGCGTCCTCGATCAGCGCCGGATCGAGGTCAGGCACCTGCGCCACGGCCGCGCGCAGGATGGTGGCCAGCAGGTCGTCCGGGCGGGTGTTCTTGTACGCGCCCTTGGGCGCCTTGCCGATCGGCGTGCGGGTCGCGGCAACGATGTATGCGTCTTGCAGTTGTTTCATGATGTCGGTTCCTCGCTTGCCTTAGTTGCGCACCGGCTTGCCGGTCTGCAGCATGCCCATGATGCGTTCCTGGGTCTTGCCCGTGCCGAGCAGCTCGACAAAGGCACGGCGTTCCAGCGCCAGCAGCCATTCCTCGCTGACCAGCGAGCCGGCTTCCACGTCGCCGCCGCAGACGGCTTCGGCGATGCGGCTGGCGATCACGAAATCGTGCGCGGAGATAAAGCCGCCATCGCGCATGTTCGCCAGCGACGCCTTGATGGTGGCGATGCCCGAGCGGCCGGCCACCGGCACCAGCGTGCCCGGCACCGGCGCGCGGTAGCCGGCGCTGGCCAGCGCGCGCACTTCGTTCTGCGCGACGTACAGCAGCTCATGCACGTTGAACACGATGGTGTCCGACGGCTGCAGGTAGCCCATCGCGCGCGCCTCCAGCGCCGAGGCCGAGACCCGGGCCATGGCCGCGTTCTGGAAGCGGCTGGTGACGAACTGCAGGTAGTTGGTGCTGCCGGCCGCCTGCGCCGCGCGTGCCGCGGCCAGCGCGGCTTCCTTCAGGCCGCCGCCCGCCGGCACCAGGCCCACGCCCACTTCCACCAGGCCGACATAGGTCTCCAGCGCGGCCACGCGCCTGGCCGAATGCAGCATCAGCTCGCAGCCGCCGCCCAGCGCGATGCCGGACGCCGCCGCCACCACCGGCACCGCGCTGTACTTCACGCGCATCATGCCGTCCTGGAATTTCTTGACGAAGGGTTCGATCCCCTTGGCGCCGCCCATCATGAAGGCCGGCATCGCGGCTTCCAGGTTGGCGCCCGCGGAGAACGGGCCGCCCGGCGCGCCGAGCTGCAGCGAGGTGGGCTGCCACACCACCAAGCCCTTGTACCCGGCTTCCGCCAGGTCGATCGCGCGCGTGAGGCCGTCGATCACGTCCGGCCCGATGGTGTTCATCTTGCTCTTGAACGAGACCACCAGCACGTCGTCCTGGCCATCGCTGACCCAGATGCGCACCGCATCGTTCTCTTCCACGGTGCGGCCCGCCTTGCGGGGATCGGCCGCGGCCGATCCCTTGAGCGCGGCGCGGAACACCTGGCGCTCATAGACCGGCAGCGCGTTGCGCTGCACGAAGGCCTGCGCGGCCGGCGACCACGAACCCTGCGCGGCATGCACGCCCTGGTTGTYGGCCACCGGGCCGGAGAACACCCATGCCGGCAGCGCGGCGCTGGACAGGCCCTTGCCCGCGTCGACATCTTCCTTCACCCACTCGGCGACCTGCGTCCATCCGGCCGACTGCCAGTCCTCGAAGGGACCGGAGTTCCAGCCGAAGCCCCAGCGGATCGCCAGGTCGATGTCGGCGGCCGAGCCGGCGATCTGCTCGAGGTAGACGCCGATGTAGTGGAACACGTCGCGGAACACCGCCCACAGGAACTGCGCCTGCGGGTTGGTGGATTCGCGCAGCAGCCTGATGCGCTCGGCCGGCTCCTTCTTCAGCATGCGCACCACGATCTCGTCGGCCTTCTTGCCCGAGTCGACGTACTGGCCGGTCTTGGGGTCCAGTACCTTGATGGCCTTGCCTTCCTTCTTGTAGAAGCCGGCGCCGGTCTTCTGGCCCAGCGCGCCCGCGTCGACCAGGCCCTTGAGCACGGCCGGCGTCTTGTACACCGGCGCGAACGGATCGTCCTGCAGGGTGTCCTGCATGGTCYTGATGACGTGGGCCATGGTGTCCAGGCCCACCACGTCGGCGGTGCGGAAGGTGGCGGACTTGGCGCGGCCCAGCTTGGCGCCGGTCAGGTCGTCCACCACGTCGAACGGGATGCCGTACTTCTCGGCCTCGGCGAACACGGCCAGGATCGAGAAGATGCCGACGCGGTTGGCGATGAAATTGGGCGTGTCCCTGGCACGCACCACGCCCTTGCCGAGCGTGGAGGTGAGGAAGGTCTCCAGGCGGTCCAGGATGGCGGGCTGCGTGGTGGCGGTCGGGATCAGCTCGACCAGGTGCATGTAGCGCGGCGGGTTGAAGAAGTGCACGCCGCAGAAGCGCGACTTCAGGTCCGCGTCGAAGCCTTCGGACAGCGCGGTGATCGACAGGCCCGAGGTATTGGTGGCGAAGATGGCATGCGATGCCAGGTGCGGGGCGACCTTCTTGTACAGGTCATGCTTCCAGTCCATGCGCTCGGCGATCGCCTCGATCACCACGTCGCATTCCTTGAGCAGGGCGAGGTTGTCCTCGTAGTTGGCAACCTGGATCAGCGCGGCTTCGTCCTTGATGGCGAGCGGCGCGGGCGAGAGCTTCCTGAGGTTGTCGATGGCCTTGAGCGAAATGCCGTTCTTGGGGCCTTCCTTGGCCGGAAGATCGAACAGCACCACCGGCACGCGGGCATTGACGAGATGCGCCGCGATCTGCGCTCCCATGACGCCGGCACCCAGCACGGCGACCTTCTTGACGATGAAATTGGACATGCGCGCTCCTAGGGAAGTGAGCGTTGAGAAGAGGCAGGGAGTAAGCAGGCGTCGGCCGCGCCGGGTAGTCTCCCCTCGCCCATTCATGGGCAAGGGCCGGGGGAGAGGGCAGGCGCGCGCGGGCGTTGCCGCATCGCAAACCCCTGCCCTCTCCCCCGCCCGTCTCCCGCAAGCGGGAGACGGGGCAAACCGATCGCGGCCGAAACGCCCTCAGTACATCAGAACAGGTCGGCGTCCAGCGCCATCAGCGTGGCCGAACCGGCACGCGCCTTGCGGATCTCGGCGGCCGTTTCGGGCAGCAGCTTGGCGAAGTAGAAGCGTGCGGTGGCCAGCTTGCTGGTGTAGAACTTGTCGCCGGCGGCTTCCTTCTCCAGCGCGATCTTGGCCATGCGGGCCCAGAAGTACGAGAACACCAGGTGGCCCACCACGCGCAGGTAAGGCACCGCGGCAGCGCCGACTTCGTCGGGGTTGCCCATCGCCTTCATGCCGATTTCCATGGTGAGCTTCTGCACCTTGTCGCCCAGGTCGGCCAGCGGGTTGACGAATTCCTGCATGGCTTCGTTGGTGCCCTCGGCTTCGACGAATTCCTGCACGATCTTGCCGAAGGCCTTCATCTTGGCGCCCATGTCGCCGAGGATCTTGCGGCCCAGCAGGTCCAGCGCCTGGATGGTATTGGTGCCTTCGTAGATCATGTTGATGCGTGCATCTCGCACGTACTGCTCCATGCCCCACTCGGCGATGTAGCCGTGGCCGCCGAACACCTGCATGCCTTCGTTGGTGGCGGTGAAAGCGTTGTCGGTCAGGAAGGCCTTGATCACCGGCGTAAGCAGTGCGACCAGGTCACCGGCCTCCTTGCGCACGGCTTCGTCCGGGTGCGACAGCTCGCGGTCGATCTGCAGCGCGGTCCAGTAGCTGAAGGCGCGGCCGCCTTCGGCGAAGGCCTTCTGCGTCAGCAGCATGCGGCGCACGTCGGGGTGCACGATGATCGGATCGGCGGGCTTGTCCGGCGCCTTGGGACCGGTCAGCGCGCGCATCTGCAGGCGGTCCTTGGCGTAGGCCAGCGAGTTCTGGTAGGCCACTTCGGTCAGGCCCAGGCCTTGCATGCCCACGCCCAGGCGCGCCGCGTTCATCATCACGAACATGGCGTTGAGGCCCTTGTTGGGCTCGCCCACCATCCAGCCGCGCGCGCCGTCCAGGTTCATCACGCAGGTGGCGTTGCCATGGATGCCCATCTTGTGCTCGATCGAGCCGCACTTGATGCCGTTGCGCTCGCCCGGGTTGCCGCTGGCGTCGGGGACGAACTTCGGCACCACGAACAGCGAGATGCCCTTGGTGCCCTGCGGGGCGTCCGGCAGGCGCGCAAGCACCAGGTGGATGATGTTGGCGGAGAGGTCGTGCTCGCCGGCGGAGATGAAGATCTTGGTGCCGGTGATGCTGTAGGAGCCGTCGGCCTGCGGCTCGGCCTTGCTGCGCAGGATGCCGAGGTCGGTGCCGCAATGCGGCTCGGTCAGGCACATGGTGCCGGTCCATTCGCCGGACACCAGCTTGGGCAGGTAGGTCTTCTGCAGCTCGGGCGTGCCGTGCGCGTGCAGCGCTTCGTACGCGCCGTGCGACAGGCCGGGATACATGGTCCACGCCTGGTTGGCCGAGTTCAGCATCTCGAACAGCGCGTTGTTGACCAGGATGGGCAGGCCCTGGCCGCCGTACTGCGGATCGCATCCCAGCGCGGGCCAGCCGGCTTCCACGTACTGGTGATAGGCTTCCTTGAAGCCCTTCGGCGCGGTGACCACGCCGTCGCCGACGTAGGTGCAGCCTTCGCGGTCGCCGCTCTGGTTGAGCGGGAAGACCACCTCGGCGCAGAACTTGCCAGCTTCCTCGAGCACCTGGTTGATGGTTTCCGCGTCGATGTCGGCGTGCTGGGGCAGCGCCTTGAGTTCGGCTTCCACGCCGAGCAATTCATGGAGCACGAACTGCATGTCGCGCAACGGTGYGGTGTACTGGCCCATCAAAGACTCCTTGGAGGTATTGGTGATGCCGCTACGCCGCCCGTGCACGATCTGGCGCGGGACGCCGCGGCGGCGTCAGGTACGGTAAGACTGGATCAACTTGTTGAGCGCGACCATGGCGAGCTCGGCGCTGGCGGGCAGGCGCAGGAAGCGGGCGTCATGATGCAAGCCTAGTTCAAGGCTGTACATCTCGAACAGCATCAGGCGCGGATCGCAGTCCGCGCGCAGGTGCCCCTCTTCCCTGGCCTGGTCGATGGCGCGCGTGAGCGCGGCGCGCCAGATGGTGACGCTCTTGACGAGCTCGTCACGCACCGGGCTTTCCGCGCGGTCGTCGTACTCCACCGCCCCGCTGATATAGATGCAGCCCGTGGTGACTTCCTGGATACGTTTTTCCATCCAGCGCCGCACCATGGATTGCAGCCGGGGCAGCCCGCGCGGTTCGTGCAGCGAGGGATAGAACACCTCCTGCTCGAAACGCCGGTGATACTCGCGCACCACTTCCACCTGCAGGTCCTCGCGCGAACCAAAATGCGCGAACACGCCGCTCTTGCTCATCTGCATGCGTTCCGCCAACAGGCCGATGGTCAAGCCTTCGAGCCCGTCGCGGGACGACAATTCCAGCGCGGCATCCAGAATCGCCACGCGCGTCATCTCCCCCTTGCGCATGGGCGCGGGGGACGCGGAAGTGGCGGATTCGAGACGAGCAGACTGGTGTCGCATGATTTTTTCTCCATTCTCTTCGCGGCGCGATCCCTATCGCTGCCGCGGATGACCCTGACGTAATGCTTTTTTTCGCTGCCTGGCTGCCTGATGACGCCGCCCGGCAGACGCGAATGCACGCAGTCTAAGGCAAAAAAGAACGGTCGTTCAGATTATTGTGACGACGCCCTTCGGCGGCAAGCATTTAATTAGACCGGCGTTTCTAAACGCAGCGCCTGCGTTCGATGCGCCGCAACAAGCTGCGACACGGCGACGCAGCGGCATGCCACGACCGAGAGTGCCGCACCTGCCGCAAAGCAGCAAACGCTTAAAAGCGCTTCAGTAGCGCCCTGTCACGCCGGCGATCACCACGCCTACGCGCAACACCATATAGGCGGCCCAGCTGCCCATGCGGTGCAGCGCCGAGCGGCGCGCGTGGGTGGCGGCCTTGACCTCGGTGCTGCGCGTGGCGATGGCCTGCTCCAGCTCCTGGCGCAACTCGGCGCAGAAGCTGGCATCGTAGACCGCCACATTGGCCTCGCGCGCAAGCAGCAGGCTGAACGGGTCCATATTGCTCGACCCCACCGTGGCCCAGGCATCGTCGACGACCGCCACCTTTGCGTGCAGGAAGCTGTCGGCATATTCGTGGATTTCCACGCCGGCGCCGAGCAAGGTGTCATAGAGCGCATGCGTGGCGTAGTGCTGCAAGCGGTACTCCACCATCCCCTGCAGCAGCAGGCGCACGCGCACGCCGCGCCGGCGACAGGCCAGCAGTGCGCGGCGCATCTTGTGGCCGGGCAGGAAATAGGCGTTGGCGATGATGACCTCGCGGCGCGCGCCGCCGAGAGCCTGCAGGTACTGGCGCTCGATGGCACGGCGGTTGCGCAGATTGTCGCGCAACAGCAGCGCGGCGCGCATGCCGCCGGCAAGATCCTGGCGCGGCAGCGGCAAATCGGTGATCAGGGGAAATTCAGCCGCCACGCCCGCCAGGCCCACGCTGCGCATCTCGCCGCGCAGCGAAAGCTGCCACCACAGGCGCTCCGCGGTCAGCGCGATCTGGCCCACCAGCGGACCGCGCACCTCCACCGCGAAATCATAGCGCGGGCCCAGCCCCTCGCTCTCGAAAGGGCCGTGGTTATGGTCGTCGATGATATTGATGCCGCCGACGAAGCCGACCTGCTGGTCGATCACCGCCAGCTTGCGGTGCAGCCGCCGCAGGTTGCGGCGAGCCAGGCTGAAGCCGCGCAGCGGACGGAACACCTTGAGCCGCACGCCGCCTTCGCGCAGGCGCGTTGCCAGCGCGGCGGGCATGTCGCCCGCGCCGAATCCGTCCACGACCAGCCGCACATCCACGCCGCGGCCGGCGGCGCGGATCAGGGCATCGGTCACGGCCGCGCCGACGTCGTCGTCGGCGTAGATATACGTTTCGAGGGAGACCGAGAGCACCGCGCGGTCGAGGGCGGCGATCAGCGCCGGGAAAAAATCCCGGCCGCAGTGCAGCAGCCGCACGGCGTTGCCGCCAAGCGGCTTGCCGCGGCGCCACTCGGAGCGCAGCGGCCCGGCGCGGCGCGGCGCGCGCGGCGACGCCGGCGCATCGGCATCGTCTCGCAAGGCGGCGGCTGGCGGCGCGTATGGCAGGCGGGTGAGCGGTATCGAAGACATGAGGCACATTATCAGCCACGCCGAAGTCATGTGCGAGCGCGGGGCAACACGCGCAACACTGCGAGCCCGGCCGCGCCGCCCGCGCCGTTCTCTGCTATCTTCAGCGCTTTATCCCGTCTTCCACCCTATCGTGAAGGTTTTCGGCATCTCCGGCTCGTCGGGCAGCGGCAAGACCACGCTGCTGGACCAGTTGATCCCGCGCTTCGTCGCCGCAGGCCTGCGCGTGGCCGGGATCAAGCACACTCACCACGGCTTCGATCCCGATACGCCGGGCAAGGATTCCTGGCGCATGCGCCAGGGGGGCTGCGCCAACGTGGTCCTGGTCGGCGCGCGCCACCTGACGCTGATGCGCAACTATGCGGAGTCGGAGCCCTCGCCCGAGCTGGCCGAAGCGCTCGGCGTGCTGCCTGCCGACACCGACCTGGTGCTGGTCGAAGGCTACAAGCGCAGCGATTTTCCCAAGCTGGAAGTGTTCCGCCCCGCGCTGGGCTTGCCACCGCTGTGGCCTGAGGTGCCCGGCGTGGTCGCCGTGGCCAGCGACCAGCCCGGGAAGGTGGCGGCGATGACCACGCTGCCGGTGCTCGACCTGGCCGACGTGGACGCCATCGTCGCACTGGTGCGCGCGCACACCGGCTAGGCGGCCGCGACGACCCTCCCTGCCGGCATTGCCGGAATTGCCTGCTTACCAGACCCGGTAGATCTCGCCGTTGCCCGGGCCTTCCACGCTGCGCTGGTAGGCCAGCGCCACGCGCGCCGCCGGCACCGCCTCGAAGCCCGGGAAGAACGGGCCGTACGCGCCCCACGATTCCTGCACCACGGTCGGGCTGACCACATTGATGCGCAGGCCCCGGCCCAGTTCCACCGCGGCGGCGCGCACGAAGCCGTCCAGCGCGGCGTTGACGCTGGAGGCATTTGCGCCGGCGTGGATGGGCTGGTCGCTGAGGATGCCGCTGGTCAGCGTGATCGAGCCGCCGTCGTTCAGGTAGTGCTGGCCGACCAGCGCCAGCCGCACCTGGCCCAGCAACTTGTCGTTCAGGCCGATGGCGAAATCCTCGGCACGCATCTGCGGCACCGGGCCGAAGAACACCTGCCCCGTGGCGCAGACGATGCCGTCGACCTTGCCGAGCCGCTCGAACAGCGCCTGCACCGACTCCGGCACCGTGATGTCCACCTGCAGCGCCCCGCTGGTCTTGCCGACCTCGACCACTTCATGGCGGGCCGAGAGATTCGCCACCACCGCCTTGCCCAGGGTGCCGCTCGCACCGATCACGACGATCTTCTTCATTGTTGTTCCTTCAGGATGATGGGGAGGGATGCGGCCGAAATGGCCGAAATGGCCGAAGCGGCGGAATCGGCCGAGGCGCCAATTCCTTCCTTCCGCCAATGGAATTCATTCTGATACGCGGCGGGAACACGATAAATGGGCTAGGATTTCGAGCATTCCTAACCATGGATTCGGAATCGATGGACAAGCTGCGCAGCATGGAGATCTTCGCCGCCGCCGCGGAGGCCGGCAGCTTCACGGCCTGCGCCGCGGCACTGGGCCTGTCGGCGGTGATGGTAGGCAAGCATGTCGGGCAACTCGAACAGCGCCTCGGCGTGCGCCTGCTCCAGCGCAGCACGCGCCGCCAGCGCCTGACCGAAGCCGGCCGCCTCTACCTGGACGAATGCCGGCGCATCCTGGCGCAGGTGCGTGCCGCCGACACCGTGGCCGAGCGCCTGCACAGCGAGCCGCGCGGCCTGCTGCGCGTCGGCGCGCCCGTGACGCTGGGCGAGACCGCGGTGGCCGAGGCGGTGGCGGCGTTCTTGCTGCGTCACCCCGAGGTCAAGGTAGAACTGGTGCTCGATGACGCCTACGCGGACCTGATCGCAGATGGCTTCGACGCCCTGGTCCGCATCGGCACCCTCGCCGGTTCGGATCAACTGGTGGCGCGCCCGCTGCGGCCCTACCGCATGTGCATCTGCGCGGCACCGGCCTACCTGGCGCATGCCGGCGTGCCGCGCACGCCGGCCGAACTGGCCGGCCACCGTTGCCTGAACCATCTGTTGTGGCGCCATGGCATGGGCTGGCCAGAACTGCCGGACGGCGGCGCGGCGGCGGATGGCGCCCCGCTCGGCAGCAACAACGGGCAAGTATTGCGCCGCGCCGCGCTGGCCGGCTGCGGCATCGTGATGCAGCCCGAAGTGCTGCTGGCCGCCGACCTGGCCGCGGGCCTGCTGGTGCCGTTGCTGGAAGACGCCCTGCCGCCGCCGCGCCCGGTGCACCTGCTCTATCCGCGCGACCCGCGCCCGCTGCCCAAGCGGGTACGCTTCGTCGAGGGGATGCTCGAGAAAATGGGGATCTGAGGAAAGGCAAGGCGCGGAAGGTGCGGAGGATGGTGCGGAGGATGGTGCGGAGAAAGGTGCGGCAAGCTGCCGAAGACGCGACGCGCCGGCGCGCACCGGGGGTGGAAGGATGCCCCCCCGGCTTCAGGAGCGGACCTTGGCCTTCAGTGGCCGCTCCGGCACCGCGATGCGGGCCAGCTCCGCCATCAGCGGCACATGGTCCGAACGTTGCGCCCAGTCGCGTCCGGTCAGCGCGCTGGCGCTCTCGATCTCGAAGCCGCGCACATAGATGCGGTCGAGCTGCCACCACGGCATGTGGCTGGGAAAGGTGTGCAGGCGCGAGCCGCCGGCATGCGAGACTTCCGTGGTGCCCAGGGTCGAGCAGATCAGGTCGTCGAGCCGGTGGTTCCAGTCATTGAAATCGCCGGCGATCAGCAGTGGCGCCTCGGCCGGCACCACATCGCACACGCGCTTGACCAGGGCTTCGGCCTGGCGCGCGCGGCTGCGCGCGAACAGCCCGAAATGCACGCAGATCAGGTGGGCTTCGGTGCCGTTCATGTCCGCCACCGCGTGCAGCAGGCCGCGCTGCTCGAAGCGGTGATCGGAGATGTCGAGGTTTTCCGACATCAGGATCGGATGCCGCGACAGGATGGCGTTGCCATGGTGGCCGTGGTCGTACACCGCGTTGCGCCCGTACACCGAATGCGGATAGGCGTCGGTGGCCAGGTAGTTGAGCTGGGTGTAGTCGGGATCGAACAGCGCGGCGGCCACCAGGCGATCGTTGCGGTCCTGCACTTCCTGCAGGAAGACGATGTCGGCATCGACCGTCTGCAAGCCCAGGCGCACGTTCTGGATCCGCGGCTTGYGCGCGATGCCGGTCACACCCTTGTGGATGTTGTAGGTGACGACGCGCAGTCTCATGAAGCGGCTCCGCAGGGAGCGCGCCGTCCCTGCACTCGCCAGTCCAGTTGCAGCACGGCCTGCGCATTGCTGCTCGAGAAACAGCGTGCCGCCGCTTCACGCCACGGCAGCCATTGCCATTGCAGGTGCTCGCGCGGCGCCAGCGTCACCGGCACCGGCCGCGCCACGCGCAGGCCGAACCAGTGCTCGGTATTGCACGTCACGCCCGGCGCGTAGCGGTGGCGCCACTGCGGGTAGATCTCGTAGTCGAGGGTGTGCTGCCAGTCTTCGAGCCGGTGCTCGGCGGCGATAAGCCCGGTCTCCTCGGCCACCTCGCGCGCGGCCGTCACGGCCAGCGGCTCGTCGGGCGCATCCAGGCTCCCGGTGACCGATTGCCAGTATCCCGGCCGGTCGGCACGCTCCAGCAACAGCACTTGCAGGTCTGGCGTATGTATCACGACCAGCACGGATCGGGGAATCTYGTAGGACATGGGATGGAGGCGGACAACGTTCCCAAGCTTACCCCAGATGGGCGGAGCCGCGACGGGAAAACGCCGCGGCTCCGCGATTTCGCGCATGGTGGAACCGGCAGGCATGGGATGGGCCGCGAGCGGCCCTGCGGGCGATCTTTGCGGGCGACTTTTGCGGGCGCCCGCCGGCACTCAGGCAGCGTGTGCGTTCGACGGAGCCGGCGCCTCGCGCAGCCAGGTCTCGAACACGCCAGGCGAATCGCCGTGGCCCCACGCCGCGCGCAGCTGCTGCATGAGCGGCGTGAGCGCCTGCGTGTAGTCGCGCGAAGCGGCGCTGGCATGCGCCGCCAGGCGGTCGGCGGCCAGCTGGGCCTGTGTCTGAAGCTGCGCGCGCTCCTGCGCGATCTCCTTCTCGCGCACGCCCAGCGCGTTGTACTTCTGGATCAGGAAACGCTGGTAGTCGCCGGGTTCCACGCCATGTGCCGCCTGCGCGTTGGCCTGCTCGAAACGCATCACGATGCTCGCGGTCTCCTGCTCGACATGCGCGGCCTCCGCCGCCAGCGCCTGCAGCCCGTCTTGCAGGCGCATCGCCTCGCGGCGCTCGTCACGCAATTGCGCAGCGTACTCGTCGAAGCTGCGCTGTGCCGCCAGGTAAGCCTGCACCACCTGCTGTGGCGCCACCACCAGCAGCGGGTCGGCGCCGCCGGCGCGGCTGCCCTGCAACAGCGCCTCCTCGGCCACGCGCAGGTTGCCCAGGTCCTCCAGCCAGCGCCCGCGTGCCATCACGGTGCCGACGGTGTCGAGCGCAACCCGGCGCAGCGCGTCGGCGCGCTGCATCTCGACCGGCTCTAGCATCGGCACGGCGGCGGCGGCACCGCCGCTCTGCGCGGCATGCGCGATATCGGGCACGCAGGCGGCCACCGTGGTGGCAACCGACTCCGACATGGCGATCGCCGAACGGCGCACCGCGCGCCGCAACTCGAAACGCGCCAGCAACATCATCGCCAGCCCGGCCACCAGCCAGGTCACGATGGTTTCGGCATGGGCCAGCAAAAACTGGCGGATCGGTTCTACATCCAGGGACACGACAGATTCCTCCCGCGCGGCCGGCGTGCCTTCGAAATGGGCTTGCGGCTTGGCGCCATAAAGGAAGAAGACTTGGGCCGGGGGGCTTCGTTCCGCGATGTAACAATTGGAAACCAGCCCGCATGCCGGACACGGCACAGACGCACGGAAATCAAAAAGGGCCCTGGCGGCGCCAACCAGCGTTGGCGCCACACAAGGCCCTTCCATTCAGGCGCAAGCGCCAGGAACTCAGGCGGTCTTCGGCTCGGCCGCGCGCAGGCGGATATGCAGTTCGCGCAGTTGCTTCTCATCGACCGAGCTCGGCGCCTGCGTCAGCAGATCTTGCGCGCGCTGGGTCTTGGGGAAGGCGATCACGTCGCGGATCGAATCGGCACCGGCCATCATCGTGACGATGCGGTCCAGGCCGAAGGCCAGGCCGCCGTGCGGGGGCGCGCCGTATTGCAGCGCGTCCAGCAGGTAGCCGAACTTGGCACGGGCTTCTTCCTCGCCGATATTGAGCGCGCGGAACACCTTGCTCTGCACGTCCTCGCGGAAGATCCGCACCGAGCCGCCGCCCATTTCCCAGCCGTTCAGGACCATGTCGTAGGCCTTGGCGATGCACTTGCCCGGATCGGTCTCCAGGTACTGCAGGTGCTCGTCCTTCGGGCTGGTGAACGGGTGGTGCATGGCAACCCAGCGCGCGTCTTCCTCGTCGTACTCGAACATCGGGAAGTCGATCACCCACAGCGGCTTCCACACGTCTTCGAACAGGCCGGTGGTCTTGCCGAACTCCGAATGGCCGATCTTCAGGCGCAGGCCGCCGATGGCATCGTTGACCACCTTGGCCTTGTCGGCGCCGAAGAAGATGATGTCGCCGTCCTGGGCGCCGGTGCGCTTGAGGATCTCGGCGATGGCGGCGTCGTGCAGGTTCTTGACGATCGGCGATTGCAGGCCGTCGCGGCCCTTGGCCACTTCATTGACCTTGATCCAGGCCAGGCCCTTGGCGCCGTAGATGCCGACGAACTGGGTGTAGGCATCGATCTCGCCGCGCGAGATGGCGCTGCCGCCCGGCACGCGCAGGCCGACCACGCGGCCGTTGTCGCTGTTGGCCGGGCCCGAGAACACCTTGAAGTCGACGTCCTTCATCACGTCGGTCAGTTCGGTGAATTCGAGCTTGACGCGCAGGTCAGGCTTGTCCGAGCCGAAGCGGGCCATGGCTTCGCGGAACTCCATCACCGGGAACTTGGCGTCCAGGTCCACGTCGATGGCGTTCTTGAACACCGTGCGCATCATGTCCTCGAACAGGTCGCGGATCTCCTGCTCGGTCAGGAACGAGGTCTCGCAGTCGATCTGCGTGAACTCGGGCTGGCGGTCGGCGCGCAGGTCTTCGTCGCGGAAGCACTTGGTGATCTGGTAGTAGCGGTCGAAGCCCGACACCATCAGCATCTGCTTGAAGATCTGCGGCGACTGCGGCAGCGCGAAGAAATGGCCGGGGTTGGTACGCGACGGCACCAGGTAGTCGCGCGCGCCTTCCGGCGTGCTCTTGCCGAGCATCGGGGTCTCGATGTCGATGAAGCCCTGTGCGTCCAGGAACTTGCGCACCTCCATGGCCACCTTGTAGCGCAGGCGCAGGTTGTACTGCATCTGCGGGCGGCGCAGGTCCAGCACGCGGTGCGTGAGGCGGGTGGTCTCGGACAGGTTGTCGTCGTCGAGCTGGAACGGAGGCGTGACCGACGGGTTCAGCACGGTCAGCTCGTGGCACAGCACTTCGATCTTGCCCGAGGTCAGGTTGGCGTTCTCGGTGCCCGCCGGACGCGCACGCACCTTGCCGGTGACGCGGATGCAGAACTCGTTGCGGATCTCTTCGGCCGCCTTGAACATCTCGGGACGGTCGGGATCGCACACCACCTGCACCAGGCCTTCGCGGTCGCGCAGGTCGATGAAGATCACGCCGCCATGGTCGCGGCGGCGCTGCACCCAGCCGGTCAGGGCCACTTCCTGGCCCGTCAGTTGTTCGGTCACGAGACCGCAATAGTGAGTACGCATGGAGGACATAAGAGAATTCCCGGAATAACGCGGCCGCTGGTGCGGCCGGCGATCAATTTGAAGGCGTTGTGTCGGCGGATTCGGCGAGGGCTTCGGCCTGCGCCTCGTCGGTGCGCACCGTGCCGCTCTTGCGCGGCAGCTCGGACGGCGCCACCACGCCCATCGAGACGATGYACTTCAACGCGGCGTCGACGGTCATGTCGAGTTCGATGGTATCGGCCTTGGGCATCATCAGGAAGAAGCCCGAGGTCGGATTGGGCGTGGTCGGCACGTAGACGCTGACGTACTCGCCCTGGAGATGATTCTGCACGTCGCCGCCGGGACGCCCGGTCAGGAAGGCGATGGTCCACGAGCCTTCGCGCGGATACTGCACCAGCAGCGCCTTGCGGAAGGCGTTGCCGGAGGAGGACAGCAGCGTGTCGGAAACCTGCTTGACGCTGGTGTAGATCGGGCCGACCACCGGGATGTGGCCGAGCAGCGCTTCCCACCAGCGCACCAGCCGCTGGCCGATGAAGTTGTGGGCCAGCATCCCGACGACCAGGATGCACAGCAGGGTCAGGATCGCGCCCAGCCCCGTCACGCGCTTGCCGAACATCAGGCGGTCCGGCCGCCAGGCTTCGGGCAGCAGCGCCAGGCTCTGGTCCATGGTGCCGATGACCAGGCTGAGCACCCATAGCGTGATGCCCAGCGGCACGAGCACCAGAAGCCCGGTCAGGAACCAGGTCTTGAGGGCGGAGGTTTTCTTCGCCGGCACGGTGCGTTCTGCTTTCAATGGGCGCAAGCGCTGCCGCAACCGCCGGCCGTGCTTGTCGATGCGGTGGTGGTGGAGGCGGCGCTGGTGCCCGCCGCCGCCGTGTCGCCGCCCGATGCGGGCGCCGCGCCGGCGCTGTCGCCACCGCTGGCGGGGGCCGTGGCCGGCGCGGCGGCGGCACWGTTGCCGCCACCGCGGAAGTCGGTGACATACCAGCCCGAGCCCTTGAGCTGGAAGCCGGCCGCGGTCAGTTGTTTCTTGAAGGTGCCCGCCGCGCCGCAGGATGTGCAGTCGGTGAGCGGGGCATCGCTCATTTTCTGCAGCACATCGCGCCCGTGGCCGCAGGCGTCGCAACGGTAGGCATAGATCGGCATAGTGGCTCTCCGCGAGGATTCTGGAACGGAAATTGGATGGAACCGCGCCGCCGCGCTGGCCGGGAGATTGCCGTTCCCGTGCGTCACATGGCGGTGCAAAGCCTTGAATTATAAACCGTTCTGCGTATGCCGGGCCGCAGGAAAAGGGGCAGAAAATGCCTCAGAACGCACGCCTGGCGCATCCCGGGCCGGCTTCGCTCAGGCGAGGTGCACTTCCTTGACCCGCGGATGGTCGCCGATCCACTGCGGCAGCAACGATCCGAACACCATGCCGCCGAGCGAGAACATCAGGCCGACCATCTGCGGCGGCACCGCCGCGTCGGCAAAGGCGATCTCGCAGCACAGCCACGACGCCAGCCCCAGCAGGATGGCGGCCAGGCCGCCCTGGCGCGTGGCCGGCTTCCAGAACATGCCGAACGCGAGCGGCACGAAGGACGATACCAATGTGACCTTGTAGGCGTTTTCCACCATATGGAAGATCGACAGGTGCGAGTTCAGCGCGAACAGGGTCACCAGCACGGCGAACGACAGCACCACGGCCTGCATCACGCGCAGGAAGCGGCGGTCGTCGAGGTGGCGGAAGTACGGCCGCAGGATGTTCTCGGCGAAGGTCACGGACGGCGCCAGCAGGGTGGCCGAGGCGCAGCTCTTGATGGCCGACAGCAGCGCGCCGAAGAACATGACCTGGGCAAACATCGGCGCATGGGTGAGGATCAGCTTGGGCAGGATCAGCTGCGAGTCCGTGTTGATGTACTTCTGCACCATCTCGGGATCGATCATGGTGGCTGAATACGCCAGGAACATCGGGATGAAGGCGAAACAGAAATACAGCACGCCGCCGAGCACCGAGGCGCGCCCGGCGATCTTCTCGGTGCGCGACGAGGTGACGCGCTGGAACACGTCCTGCTGCGGAATCGAGCCCAGCATCATGGTGAACAGCGCAGCCGCGAAGCCGATGATCTGCACCAGGTCCAGCGAGGGCAGGAACTCGAACTTGCCCGCCGCCGCCGCGTGCGACACCACCGCCACCACGCCGCCGGCCTGGCCGCTGACCTCAAAGCCGATATACAGCATGCCGATCACGATGATGATCATCTGGATGAAGTCGGTCACCGCCACCGCCCACATGCCGCCGAACAGGGTGTAGACCAGCACGCTGGCGGCCCCGATCATCATGCCGGCGTCCTGCGACAGAGCGCCGTCCGAAACGGTGAAGAACACCAGCCCGAGGGCCTTGATCTGCGCGGCGACCCAGCCCAGGTAGGACATCACGATGCACACCGTGGTCAGCACCTCGGCCAGCCGCCCATAGCGGTTGTGATAGTAGTCGCCGATGGTCAGCAGGTTCATGCGGTACAGCGGACGCGCGAAGAACAGCCCGACCAGGATCAGGCACAGCGAGGAACCGAAGGGATCGGACACCACCCCGGACAGGCCCTCCTTGAGGAAGACCGCGGGGATGCCCAGCACCGTCTCCGAGCCGAACCACGTGGCGAACACGGTGGCGGTGACGACGTAGAACGGCAGGCTGCGGCCGGCGACCGCGAAGTCCGCGGTGTTGCGCACGCGCAGCGCGGCCCACAGGCCAATGCCGACGGAGATTACCCAGTAGATGACGACGAACCAGATCAGCATGCTGCTGCCCTATCCCAGATATGCCCTTGCGGCGAGAAACCGGTTGCCGGGCGGGCGGGATGCGCTGGTCTGCCCCTCTGCCCCGTCCCGGGTCCAATTCATCGGTCGGGGCCGCATGGGTGGCTGATCTAAGCCTGCGGTCGTAGCCGAATCAAAACGCGGATTATAGCCACGCAGACAGCTGCGAGCGAAGAAAATTCCCGGCCGCGCGGAAATTGCCGTGCCGATGCTGCGCAGGCGCCACAGGTGGCCGGGGCACCCGACCGCCGCGCCACGGGCGTCGCCGGCCATGCGGCTTACGCCCGGTTACACAGCTTACAAAGCTGCCGTCAGCGTCACCCGTGCCTTGCGCATTAAAGCAGGCAAGGCAGCGCCACCGAGCCGCCCGCCGGCACCCCGCCGGCGCGCCGCGCTGCCGCCCACGACCTCAAGAGGAAAAGGAGAACACCATGGCCAACCGCAACCGTCAGACCCAGATGCTCAAGACCCTGCTGCTCGCCGCCGGCTTGCTCGGCGCAGGACTGGCCGGCGCGCAGACCGCCGCGGTCTCGCAGGACGTGCAGCGCAACGTGAACCAGGAACAGCGCATCGAGAACGGCCTGCAGTCCGGCAGCCTGAACACGCGCGAGGCGGCCAGCCTGCAAAAGCAGACCGCCCGGGTCGACCGCATGGAATCGCACGCGCTCGCCAACGGCTCGGTCTCGCCGCGCGAACAGGCGGCCATCCAGCGCGCCGAAAACAACGTCAGCCGCGATATCTCCCGCGACACCCACAACGGCGTCACCGGCAATCCGGCCAGCGCCTCGTCGCAACGCATGCAGGCTGACGTGCAGCGCAATATCAACCAGGAGCAGCGCATCGAGAACGGCGTGGGCAATGGCTCGCTGACCAACCGCGAGGCCGGCAAGCTCGAGCGTGGCCAGGCCCGGGTGGACCGCCGCGAGGCGCGCGCCGGTGCCAACGGTCACGTCGGGGCAGGTGAACAGCGCGGCATCCAGCGCGCCGAGAACCATGACAGCCGGGCGATCTATCGCGACAAGCACAATGGCCGCGTACGCGGCTGACGAGGTGAGCGGGCGMTTACGAGCGCCTGCCTGACAAGCGCCTGCGCCAGATCGGCAGGCAGGCCGGTCCGGGCGCGCCCGCGCCCTTGCCGGTCCGGGTCAAGCCCTGCCGCCTTGTTGCCTTGCCGGCGCTACAGGTAGCCGCCCAGCGACAGCATCTCGGTCAGCACGATGCCGGCGAGGAAGCCGCCGGCCAGCAGCAAGGCGGTGACGATCAGGCGGTTGGTGCGACGCTGCTCGGAGATCAGCGCGCCCAGCAGCTTTTCCTGGTTATTGTTGTCCACCAGCGCGCGGCGCTCCAGGAACTGGTGCGCCAGGCGCGGGAAGTCCGGCAGCATCTTGGCCCATTGCGGCGCTTCCACCTGGATGCGTTCCCAGGCGCCCTTCCAGCCCACCTGCTCGTGCATCCATTTCTCAAGGAAGGGCTTGGCGGTCTTCCACAGGTCCAGGTCGGGATCGAGCTGGCGGCCCAGCCCTTCGATATTCAGCAGGGTCTTCTGCAACAGCACCAGCTGGGGCTGGATCTCGACGTTGAAGCGGCGCGAGGTCTGGAACAGGCGCATCAGCACCATGCCCAGCGAGATCTCCTTGAGCGGCTTGTCGAAATAGGGCTCGCAGCAGGCGCGCACCGCGCTTTCGAGTTCCTCCACCCGCGTGTCGGGCGGCACCCAGCCGGATTCGACGTGCAACAGCGCCACCCGATGGTAGTCGCGGCGGAAAAAGGCGATGAAGTTCTGCGCCAGGTAGTTCTTGTCGAACTCCGAGAGCGCGCCGACGATGCCGAAGTCGAGCGCGATATAGCGGCCGAGCGTCTCCGGTGCCACCGATACGAGGATATTGCCCGGGTGCATGTCCGCATGGAAGAAGCCGTCGCGGAAGACCTGGGTGAAGAAGATCTCCACGCCCTCTTCGGCCAGCTTGTGCATGTCGACGCCGGCCGCCTTGAGCGCTTCGTTGCGCGAGATCGGGATGCCGTGCATGCGCTCCATCACGAAGACTTCCCTGCTGCAGAAATCCCAGAACACCTCGGGCACCAGCAGCAGCTGGGTATCGCTGAAATTGCGGCGCAGCTGGCTGCAATTGGCGGCCTCGATCATCAGGTCGAGTTCGTCGTGCAGGTATTTGTCGAACTCGGCCACCACCTCGCGCGGCTTGAGGCGCTTGCCGTCGGCCCAGAAGCGCTCCAGCCAGGTGGCGAGGTCGCGCATCAGCGCCAGGTCGCTGTCGATCACGGGCAGCATGCCAGGGCGCAGCACCTTTACCGCCACCTCGCGGCCGTGGCTGGAGCCGCCCTTGAGCGTGGCGAAGTGCACCTGCGCGATCGACGCGCTGGCCACCGGCTGGTGGTCGAAGCTCTCGAACAGCGTGGCCAGCGGCCGGCCGAGCGAACGCTCGATGATCTTGACCGCCACCACCGGATCGAACGGCGGCACCTGGTCCTGCAGCTTGGCCAGTTCATCGGCGATATCGGCCGGCATCAGGTCGCGCCGGGTAGAGAGCACCTGGCCGAACTTGACGAAGATCGGCCCGAGGCGCGTCAGCGCCAGCCGCAGGCGTTCGCCGCGCGGCATGTCGAGCTTGCGCCCGATGGTGATGACCCGCACCAGGAAGCGGATGCGGCGGCTTTTGAAACCGGACAGCACGAGTTCGTCCAGCCCGTAGTAGAGGACGACGAAAACAATCTTGCAAAGGCGCAGGAAGCGGGTCATGCAGGTTCTTCAGTATTTGGGCGGTACGGATTGGCCGGGGCAGGCAATACAGGCGACGTGCGTGGCATCGGCAAGGCGCTGGCGGGTTCAGCGGTGGGCTGACGGCAGGCTGCCCGCCCCGCCCGCCGCGCCGCCTTGCATGCGGGCGCCCTGCTCGAGCTTCTCCAGCCGCTTCTCCAGCCGCGCGAGATCGTCGCCGAGCGCGCGCACCCCGGTGCCGAGCTCGTCGAGCGCGGCATGGCGCACCAGCGTGGGCTGCTCGTCGAGCAGGTATTCGGTCACGTTCTCGACCAGCGTGCGGCCTAGCCGCGTGGCCTGCGCATGGACCTCCTGCGCGCCCTGCACCACCCGCTGCGCCACGCTGTCGCTGAGCGGTCCGCCCAGGATGCCCCGCAGCGCGCGCGACAAGTCCTCGGCGGCGTCCCAGCGCAGGTTGCGCGCCAGCATCGACACCGTATTGGCCAGTTCGGCGTCGCCTTCGATGCGCACATGCTTCATCGCCGCCGCCTGCCCGCCGCTGGCCACGTCGGACGCCACCAGCGGCCATTGCTGCAGCGGCACGGTCAGCGTCACCGCCGGCTCTTCCACCGCCGGCGCCAGCTCCGTCAGTCCCTGCCCGGTAATGCGCAGAGCCAGCGTAAACGCGGCCGCATCGAAGCGGATCACGCGGCCGGCGAAAGGCTGGAGCAGCGAAACCGCCCAGGGCTCCTGCTCCAGCAGATGATTCAGGGCAGTGATGGGGGGCGCGGTCAGGGGGGTGGGAAGGGTGGGCATAGGAACGGGGTGGGCTGGGGGCGGGGCCTTTCAGTTTTCAGTGCTGACGGGTTGGAATCGGCTTGGCCGGCGGGCCGGTGCCTGCGCGGCCGCGCGGCCGCCACTGGAGAAGACGCGCCTCCTTGCACCCGCACCGCATCGCCGAACAAAAAAAGCCCACGTTTTCACGTGGGCCTCCATTCTAAGCCACCTGCCGGCCGCGCAGCAGCCGGCCGGACAAGAAGGACTGACGCGGTCAGGAAACCTGCTGGATCCCCGCCAGCACCCAGCCGCCGCTACCGCTGACGGGCTTGGCCAGGTTCCAGACTTCGGCAAACGGCTGCGCCGGATCGCCCGCCTTTTCACGGATCATGCCGGAGAAGCGCACGCTCGCCAGATGCTGCGCCGGGCTGTCTTCGATGCCCAGCAGCTCGGCTTCCAGCGTGACGACGTCGGTCTTGTTGACCTCGGCGCCGCGCTCGGACAGGTCCATCTTGATCTCGGCGAACATCTCGGGCGTGGTGAACTCGCGGATGTCCTCGAGGTTGCCGGCATCCCACGCGGTCTGCAGACGCACGTAGTAGACCTTGGCATTGCGCAGGAAGGCCTCGGTATCGAAATCGGCCGGCACGCCCCAGGGCTGGGCTGCCGCCACGGCGCCCGCCGCGCCTGCCATGACCGGCGCGACCGGCGATTGCGACGCAGCAGGCGACGCCATCACGGGATTCGACGCAGCCGCCGGCGCCTGCTGGCGCAGCGTCGGTTCGCTGCCGAGGCCATTGCCGCCACCGGCGCCGGCGTAGGCCGGCTGCTGCGGACGGCTTGCGCCGCCACGGAACTTGCGGATCAGCCACATCGCCACGAAGACCACCAGGGCGATCAGGATCAGGTTGGACAGGAAGCTCATCGCCGCCCCGCCCAGGCCGAAGTGCGACAGCAGCCAGCCGATACCCAGGCCGGCGGCGATGCCGCCCAGCATGCCACCCCAGTTGCGCTTGGGCGCGGCCGCTGCGGCTGCGCCCGCGGCGGCGCCAGCCGGTGCGGCCTGCTGGGCCGGTTGCTGCGCAGGCGGCTGCGACGGCTGCTGTTGCGGCGGGGTCTGCTGGCGCTGCGTCACGCCGGACGATTGCTTGCCAATGCTGCGCGACCCGCCCAGGCGTTTGGCGTTGGCATCGAGTGCCAGGCCGAGGGCCAGTGTGCCGATCAGCACACATGCCATGAATTTTCCACGAAATAGCGACATATCAGTGCTTCCCCTGTTAAGTTCGCTCAATTTTTGCTGAGCCTTTATTGTCTAGTACTTTCGTCCGACGTGAAGCGCCACGACGCCCGCGGTCAGATTGAAGTATTCGACATTCTCCAGGCCCGCATGTTCCATCAGGCGTACAAGTGAAACCTGGTCTGGATGCATTCTGATGGATTCCGCCAGATAACGATAGCTGTGGGAATCCTGGGCCACGCGCTCGCCAAGCCATGGCAGTACCTTGAAAGAATAGATGTCGTAGGCCTTTTCCAGCGGCTTCCAGACCTTGGAAAACTCCAGCACCATCACCTTGCCGCCCGGCTTGACCACGCGGCGCATCTCGGCAAGCGCGGCATCCTTGTGGGTCATGTTGCGCAGGCCGAATGCCACGGTGACGAGGTCGAAGTRGTTGTCCGGGAASGGAATGCGCTCGGCGTCACACAGGCAGACCGGGGTGACGATGCCCTTGTTCAGCAGGCGGTCGCGCCCCACGCGCAGCATCGATTCGTTGATGTCGGTCAGCCAGACCTCGCCGGTCGGACCCGCCTGGCGGGCAAAGGTCTTGGACAGGTCGCCGGTGCCGCCGGCGATGTCGAGCACCTTGAAGCCCGGCCGCACGCCGGCCTGGGCGATCGTGAACATCTTCCACAGCCGGTGCATGCCGCCCGACATCAGGTCGTTCATGACGTCGTACTTGCTGGCCACCGAATGGAAAACGCCGGCCACCTTGCCGGCCTTCTCATCTTCATTGACCTTTTCGAACCCGAAGTGGGTTTCGCTCATGACTTGCTCCGTAAATCAGTAATCGCGCGCGCGGCGCTCAAGCTCAATGGTTGCCGCAGGCGTGGCCGCCGGCGGCGGGCATCGGGGCGTCGCGGTCGACCCCGGCTGCTTCCAGTCGCTTCAGGTAGGCCTGCCAGGTCGCGTCGTGCTCCGCGCCGAGGCGGTAAAGCAGTTCCCAGGAAAAGATGCCGGTATCGTGCCCGTCGGAAAAACGGATCAGGACGGCATAGTTGCCCACCGGCTCGACGGCGACGATGGTCACGTCGCGCTTGCCGGTCTGCAGGACTTCCTGCCCGGGACCGTGGCCCTGCACTTCGGCCGAGGGGGAGTTGACGCGCAGGTATTCGAAGGGCAGCCGGAAGGCGGCGCCGTTGTCGAAGCCCACCTCCAGCACGCGCGACTGGGTGTGCACGGTAAGGGCGGTGGGATGGGGAGTATCTTTTTCGAGGCCTGCCATGATGTGTGGCGCGCGGCTGCAAGCGGGCCGCAGATTGCGGCCGCACCGCCCTCACGCTTCGTGTACGACCCGATAGCTTACCGCAGCCGCCTCGCCTTGCCCACTTTGCCGGCTCTGGTCCGCTTCCCAGTGCGCCCCGTCCGCGGCCACATAGCGCAGCCGGCGGCCATGGAATGCCGCCACCGTGCTGCGGTGGGCGATGCTGACGATGGCCGCGCCGGGCAGCGACTCCACCATCAGGCGGTACATCGCTTCCTCGGTTTCCTCGTCGAGCGCGCTGGTGGCTTCGTCGAGGAACAGGTAATCCGGCCTTTGCAGCAGCGCGCGCGCAAAGGCCAGCCGCTGCTGCTCGCCCGGCGACAGCCGCAGCGACCAGTTGTCGAATACGTCGAGCTGCCCGGTCAGCGCGCCCAGCCTGGCCTGGACCAGCACTGCCTGCAGCGATTCCCGGCTGTGCACGGTGCCGGCGTCCGGATAGGCCAGCGCGTCGGCCAGCGAGCCGATCGGCAGGTAGCTGCGCTGCGGCAGGAACAGCATGCGCGCCGCGCGCGGCATTGCCACCGTGCCGCTGCCATAAGGCCAGATACCGGCCAGCGCGCGGAACAGCACGCTCTTGCCGCAGCCCGAAGGCCCGCTCACCAGCCAGCGCTCGCCGGGCGCGATCTGCAGCGAGAACGGCGCCACCAGCGGGCGCTGCAGGATCTCGCCGCGGATCGTGGTGCGCACCGGCAGCGCCAGCGCCAGCGAATCGATGCGGATGGCCTCGGCGTCGGCCTGGTCGACCTCGATATCGCGCACGCCGGTGTGTTCCTGGTCCTGGCGCTCGGCCACGCGGATGGCATCGCGGAAATCGATCAGCCGGTTGGCCGCGGCCTTCCAGCCGACCAGCGTGGCGTAGCTGTCGACGAACCAGGACAGCGCGCCCTGCACCTGCCCGAAGGCGGAGCTCATCTGCATCAGCCCGCCCAGCGTCATCTTGCCGGCGAAGTAGCGCGGCGCCGCGACGATCAGCGGGAAGATGATGGCGAACTGGCTGTAGCCGGAATTCACGAAGGTCAGCCGCCGCGTGTAGCGCATCAGCTGGTTCCAGTTGGCGCGGATGCGGTCGAAGCGCGAGTGCAGGCCGGCCTGCTCGGTCGGCTCGCCGCGGTACAGCGCCACCGGCTCGCTGTTCTCGCGCAGGCGCACCAGCGTGAAACGGAAGTCCGCCTCGTACTGCTCCTGCTGGAAGTTCAGGCCGATCAGCGGGCGCCCCACCAGGTGAGCGATCAGCGAGCCGATCACCGCGTAGCCCACCGCGAACCACACCATATAGCCGGGGATGGTGACGGTGCTGCCGCCCAGCGCGAAGCTGATCGGCCCCGACACCGCCCACAGGATGCCGACGAAGGACACCAGCGTCACCACCGAATTGAGCAAGCCCAGCGAGAGCGTCAGCGCGCCGTCGGTAAAGGAGCGCAGGTCATCGGCCAGCCGCTGGTCGGGGTTGTCGGTGGCGTGGGTCTGCTCGATGCGGTAGTAGGCCTGGTGGCTGAGCCAGTGTTCCATGAACTGGCCGGTCATCCAGGTCCGCCAGCGCATCTGCAGCATCATGGTGTAGTACTGCCGCGAGATGGCCGCCACGATGAAGAAGCCCGCAATCCACGAAAAGCGGATCAGCAACTCCTTGAAGGAGGTGTAGTCATGCTGCTCCAGCGCGTTGTAGAACACCCGGTTCCACTCGTTGAGCAGCACGTTGATATAGACGATGCCGAGGTTGAGCGCCACCACGAAGCCCAGCAGCCCGAGCCCGGCCTTGCGGTCCTCGGATCCCCAGTAGGGCTTGATCAGATCCCAGGTCTCGACCACGCGCAGGCGGCTCTGGATCTTGAGGGCACGGGCCGGTACGGCCGGGCCGGGAACGGTAACGGAGGTCGGTGTGGACATGGCACCTTTCGCGCAAGCAGGACACGCACGGCCGGCGGCCTGCGCTAGTGGGAGATATTAGCCTCTTAGAAGCCGGCAGCGCGTGCCAGGTTCCGTGACCCCTTCAACGCGTTGCGCCGGCCCGGCGTGGACGCGCCCTAGCCGGCGTCCGCGATGCCCGCCAGCGCATCGCGCAGCACCGGCAACCGCGACGCCAGCTCCGCCACCCGCGCGGCATCGGCCTCGCGCTGCGGCGCGGCCCACACGGCTTCCGGGAAATGCGTGTCCCAGCGATAGCGCGGAATGATATGCCAGTGCAGGTGCGGCACCATGTTGCCGAAAGCGGCCAGGTTGACCTTGTCTGGCGTCATCACGTCGCGCACCGTGCGCTCCACGCGCGCCACCAGGCGCATCAGCCAGGCCTGGTCCTCGTCGGAGAGGTCGGTCTGCTCGGCCACATGGTCGTTCCAGACCACGCGGCAGAAGCCCGGGAAGCGCTCGTGCTCGACCAGGATGACCCGGGCGCGCTCGCCGCGCCAGACCAGTTCGCCGCCGTCGGACTGGCACAGCGGGCAGGCAGCGGCGCGCGTCACACCAGCACCCGCTCGATGCCGCCCGAGTTGGCCTTGGCGACGTAGTCGGGCATCCAGTTCTCGCCCAGCAGGTGCTTGGCCATCTCGACCACGATGTAGTCGGCCGTGACGGTGGCATCTTCCTTGTAGCGCGACAGGCCTTGCAGGCAGGACGGGCAGCTGGTCAGGATCTTGACGTCACCGGCGAAGCCGTCGGTGCGCAGCTTGTCCGCGCCCCTGGTCATCTCCTCTTCCTTGCGGAAGCGGATCTGCGTGGAGATGTCCGGGCGGCTGACCGCCAGCGTGCCCGATTCGCCGCAGCAACGCTCGTTCTTCTCGATCTTGCCGCCGCCTTCGTTGCCGCCCATCAGCTCGTTGACGAGCTTGGTGGGGTCCATGGTCTTGATCGGGGTGTGGCAGGGATCGTGGTACATGTAGCGCGTACCGGTCACGCCTTCCAGCTTGACGCCCTTCTCGAGCAGGTACTCGTGGATGTCGATGATGCGGCAGCCGGGGAAGATCTTGTCGAATTCATAGCCGGCGAGCTGGTCGTAGCAGGTGCCGCAGCTCACCACCACGGTCTTGATGTCGAGGTAGTTGAGCGTATTGGCGACCCGGTGGAACAGCACCCGGTTGTCGGTGACCATCTTCTCGGCCTTGTCGTACTGGCCGTTGCCGCGCTGCGGGTAGCCGCAGCACAGGTAGCCCGGCGGCAGCACGGTCTGCACGCCCACATGCCACAGCATGGCCTGCGTGGCCAGGCCGACCTGCGAGAACAGCCGCTCCGAGCCGCAGCCCGGGAAGTAGAACACCGCCTCGGTCTCGGGCGAGGTCCGCTTCGGGTCGCGGATGATCGGCACGATCTCGTTGTCCTCGATATCGAGCAGCGCGCGCGCGGTCTTCTTGGGCAGGTTGCCCGGCATCTTCTTGTTGATGAAGTGGATCACCTGCTCCTGCACCGGCGCGCGGCCCACCGTGGCGGGCGGCTGCGCGGTCTGCTTCTTCGCCAGCTTCTTGAGCAGGTCGTTGCCCAGGCGCTGCGCCTTGTAGCCCCAGTCGATCATGACCTTGCGGGTCATGTTGATGGTCTGCGGGCTGGTGGCGTTGAGGAAGAACATCGACGCCGCCGTGCCGGGGTTGAATTTCTTCTGCCCCATCTTGCGCAGCAGGTTGCGCATGTTCATCGACACGTCGCCGAAATCGATCTTGACCGGGCACGGCGTCACGCACTTGTGGCAGACCGTGCAGTGGTCGGCCACGTCGGAGAACTCGTCCCAGTGCTTGATCGAGATGCCGCGCCGGGTCTGCTCCTCGTACAGGAAGGCCTCCACCAGCAGCGAGGTCGCCAGGATCTTGTTGCGCGGGCTGTACAGCAGGTTGGCACGCGGCACGTGGGTGGCGCACACCGGCTTGCACTTGCCGCAGCGCAGGCAGTCCTTGACGCTGTCGGCAATGGCGCCGATATCGCTCTGCTGCATGATGATGGACTCATGCCCCATCAGGCCGAACGACGGCGTGTACGCATTGCGCAGGTCCGCGCCCGGCAGCAGCTTGCCCTTGTTGAAGCGGCCCTGCGGATCCACGCGCTGCTTGTACTGGCGGAACTCGCCGATCTCGTCCTCGGTCAGGAACTCCAGCTTGGTGATGCCGATGCCGTGCTCGCCGGAAATCACGCCGTCGAGCGAGCGCGCCAGCGCCATGATGCGGGCCACCGCGCGGTGGGCGTCCTGCAGCATGTCGTAGTCGTCGGAGTTGACCGGGATGTTGGTGTGCACGTTGCCGTCGCCGGCGTGCATGTGCAGGGCCACGAAGACGCGCCCGCGCAGCACCTGCTTGTGGATCTTCTGCGCCTCGTCCAGGATGGGCTTGAACTCGCCGCCGTTGAAGATATTGCGCAGTTCGGCGCGCACTTCGCTCTTCCACGACACGCGGATGGTGCGGTCCTGCAGCAGGTGGAACACGTTGGCGTCCGGCTGCTGCGCGAGGCGCGCCTCGAAGGCCGGTCCGAGCAGGCCCAGGCCGTGGCCGATCAGCGCGGCGCGCGCGGTGGCCAGCGGCGTGTCGAGGTGGTCCTGCAGGTAGATCCAGCGCGAGCGGATCTCGCGCAGCAACTGCAGCGCGTGCTGCACGCGGTCTTCGAGCAGCTCGGCGCTGGGGATCTCGTTGGCGTCGTCGCTGCGGCCCAGCGGCAGGTTGCCGCGCGCGAAGAAGGCTTCCAGCGCGTCGGTCAGCTTGAGCTTGTTCTTGATCGACAGCTCGATATTGATGCGCTCGATGCCGTCGGTGTACTCGCCCATGCGCGGCAGCGGGATCACCACGTCTTCGTTGATCTTGAAGGCGTTGGTGTGCTTGGCGATGGCGGCGGTGCGGGAACGGTCCAGCCAGAATTTCTTGCGCGCCTCGGGGCTGACCGCGACAAAGCCTTCGCCGCTCTTGCCGTTGGCCATGCGGATGACTTCCGAGGTGGCGCGGGCCACCGCGTCCTGGTCGTCGCCGACGATGTCGCCGATCAGCACCATCTTCGGGAAGGCGTTGCGCTTGCTCTTGGTGGCGTAGCCGACCGCGCGCAGGTAGCGTTCGTCCAGGTGTTCCAGGCCGGCCAGGATGGCACCGCCCGGCGTGCGCGACTCGGCGTCCAGGTAGTCCTTGATCTCGACGATGCTGGGGATGGCGTCGCGGGCCTGGCCGAAGAATTCCAGGCAGACCGTGCGCACGTGCGCCGGCATGCGATGCAGGATCCAGCGGGCGCTGGTGATGATGCCGTCGCAGCCTTCCTTCTGGATGCCGGGCAGGCCGGCCAGGAACTTGTCGGTGACGTCCTTGCCCAGGCCTTCCTTGCGGAACTTGCGCCCTTCGATGGCAAGGGTTTCCGTGCGCAGCGGCTTTTCGCCGGGCGCGCGGTTGCCGTCCGACCACTTCAGCTCGAAGGTGGCGACCGGCACGTCATGGATCTTGCCCAGGTTGTGGTCCAGCCGGGTGACTTCCAGCCAGTTGCCTTCCGGGTCCACCATGCGCCACCAGGCCAGGTTGTCGAGCGCGGTGCCCCACAGCACGGCCTTCTTGCCACCGGCGTTCATGGCCACGTTGCCGCCGATGCACGACGCATCGATCGAGGTCGGGTCGACCGCGAACACCAGCCCTGCCTTGTCGGCGGCATCCGCCACGCGGCGCGTCACCACGCCGGCGCCGGAGAAAATGGTGCCGACCTTGTGCGACACGCCCGGCAGGTCGGTCTGCTCGACCGGCCCGAGCTGTTCCAGCTTCTCGGTGTTGATCACCGCGCTCATCGGCGTCAGCGGCACGGCGCCGCCGGTATAACCGGTGCCGCCTCCGCGCGGGATGATGGTCAGGCCCAGCTCGAAGCAGCCCTTGACCATGCCGGCGATCTCTTCCTCGGTGTCCGGGGTGAGGACGACAAAGGGATATTCCACGCGCCAGTCGGTCGCGTCGGTCACATGCGAGACGCGCGACAGGCCGTCGAACTTGATGTTGTCCTTCTGCGTGAYGCGTCCCAGCACGCGCTGKGTGCGCTTGCGCAGSTCGTAGGCGTCGGCGAATTCCTGCTTGAAGTCCTCGATGGCCTGCTTGGCAAAGCTCACCAGCTGCTCGACGCGGTGGGAACGGCCTTCGGCGGCCGGCTCGGCGTGCTCGGCACGGTCGGCGGCACGGCGCTTCTCCACTTCGGACAGGCGGTGATGCAGCGCCGTCACCAGCATCTGGCGGCGCTTGGGATTCTCGAGCAGGTCGTCCTGCAGGTACGGGTTGCGGCGCACCACCCAGATATCGCCCAGGACTTCGTACAGCATGCGGGCCGAGCGGCCGGTGCGGCGTTCGCTCCGCAGTTCGTCCAGGATGCGCCAGGCCTCTTCGCCCAGCAGCCGGATGACGATCTCGCGATCCGAGAAAGACGTGTAGTTATAGGGGATCTCACGCAGGCGCGGCGGGGCATCCTGCGCGGCGAGTTTGGCATCGAGCACGAGTGGGGCGTTCATGGGGAGGGACCGCTACCTGTAGCGCACGGGGACGGTGCGCCGGATCGTCTTTAAAGGGCAATTGTACTTCAAGGCCTGCTTTCGCCGCACCGCAGCATGCGGGAATGGAATACCCCCCGCCGCTCCCGCCAACCCGCCCGCACCCGCGAATCCGCTCTAGAACAGGCTTCTGAGGCCGGCGCCGATACCACGCCAGAAGCTGTCCGGCACCGTCAGCAGGGCGCCGGTCATGGCGAGGTAGCGCAGGAACTTGCCGATCGCCATGTATACAAGGCTAGGCCAGAATGGCAGCCGCAACCACCCCGCCAATGTGCACAGAGGATCACCAATACCCGGCAGCCAGGAGGCCAGCAGGGTGGGCGGGCCCAGGCGGCGCATCCAGCGGAAGTAGCGCTTGTCGAGCGCCGGCCTGCGCGGCTGGCGCGGATGGCGCCGGTGCTCCGCGTGCTCCGTTTCGTGCTCGCGCTGCTGGCGATGCTTGCGGTAGCGCACCAGCGCCAGCTTGGCCGCGTAGCCCAGCCACCAGTCGATGGCGCCGCCGATGGTGTTGCCCAGCGTGGCCACCACGATAGCCGGCCAGAACATGTGGGGGTTGAGCTTGATGTAGCCGAATACGGCCGGCTCGGAGCCCAGCGGCAGCAGCGTGGCCGATATCAGGCTGACCACGAAGATGGCCGGCAGCCCCACCTTGGGCAGGGCCACGGTGCCGAACAACCAGTCGATGAAGCCTTCCATGGGCAAAAGCCGTCCTGTAGTGCCGCGCTGCCCCGGGGCCCGCCGCAAGGGGGCAACCCGCATGGCATACACGGTTGATTTGTGATTAACTGTTAGAGCCTGACGCGGATAAACGTTCGCGGTCCAGTCGCGGTCTGGCCGTTTTTTGCCGCATGGATTCCATTGTCGGCGCCCGCCGCACCCTAGCAGCCGCAGCACCCGCAGTACCAACATCACGAAATAGCCGTCACCAGCAAACGGCAGTAACGCGTCGTGGCCAGTCCCGCGCAGCATTTCGGGATTCGCGGATTGGTCATGCACGTGTCCACCCACATGGAGACAAGCATGGCGATTCCTATCCGCCTGACCGTCAACGGCCGCATCATCGACGCCCAGGTAGACCCCACCACCCTTCTCGTCCAGTTCCTGCGCGAGCACCTCCGGCTCACCGGCACCCATGTGGGCTGCGACACCGCCCAGTGCGGCGCCTGCACCGTGCACCTGGACGGCCGCGCGGTCAAGTCGTGCAACCTGCTGGCAGCCCAGGCGGACGGCACCACCATCACCACCATCGAGGGCCTGGCCCCCGAAGGCCAGCTCCACCCGATGCAGGAAGCCTTCCGCAACTGCCACGGCCTGCAGTGCGGCTTCTGCACGCCCGGCATGGTGATGAGTGCCACCGCGCTCGTCAAGGCGCAGCCGAATGCCGACGCCACCGCCATCCGCGCGCAGCTCGACGGCAACCTGTGCCGCTGCACCGGCTACCACAATATCGTGCGCGCCGTGCAGGAAGGCCAGGCTGCGATGCGTGGCGCCACCGCCAGCGCCGAATAAGGGGACAGCCATGAACGCACCCGACAACCAGCACCTCATCGGCGCCTCGGTCAGGCGCAAGGAAGACTACCGCTTCCTGACCGGCAACGGCCAGTACACCGACGACGTCGTCCTGCCGCAGCAGAGCTACGGCTACTTCCTGCGCTCGCCGCACGCGCACGCGCGCATCGCCTCCATCGACAAGACCGAGGCCCTGGCCTCGCCCGGCGTGATCGCCATCTTCACCGGCGACGACATCGCCGCCGACAAGGTCGGCGGCCTGCCCTGCGGCTGGCTGATCCACAGCATCGACGGCAGCCCGATGAAGGAGCCGCCGCACCCGGTGCTGGCGCAAGGCAAGGCCCGCCACGTGGGCGACCAGGTCGCGCTGGTGGTGGCCGAGACCCTGCAGCAGGCCAAGGACGCCGCCGAAAAGATCGAGGTGGACTACGAAGAGCTGGAAGCCGTGGTCCACACCGCGCAGGCCGCGTCCGCCGGTGCGCTGGTGCACGACGACGTGCCGCAGAACACCAGCTATGTGTGGGGCCACGGCGACCGCGCCGCCACCGACGCCGCCTTCGCCAGGGCCGCGCACGTGACGACGCTGGATATCGTCAACAACCGCCTGATCCCGAACGCCATCGAGCCGCGCGCCGTCAACGCCAGCTACACCCGGCAAGATGACAGCTACACCGTCTACGTCGCCAACCAGAACCCGCACGTGGAACGCCTGCTGATGGGCGCCTTCGTGCTGGGCCTGCCCGAATCGCGGCTGCGCATCATCGCACCGGACGTCGGCGGCGGCTTCGGCTCCAAGATCTTCCTGTACGCGGAAGACGTGGCGCTGACCTGGGCCTCGAAGAAGGTAAAGCGCCCGATCAAATGGACCGCCGAGCGCTCGGAATCCTTCCTCACCGACGCGCACGGGCGCGACCACGTCACCAAGGCCGAACTGGCGCTGGATGCCGACGGCAAGTTCCTGGCGATGCGGGTGCACACCACCGCCAACATGGGCGCATACCTCTCGACCTTCGCTTCGAGCGTGCCCACCATCCTCTACGCCACGCTGCTGGCCGGGCAGTACACCACGCCTGCCATCTACGCCGAGGTGCGTGCCGTATTCACCAACACCGCGCCGGTGGACGCCTACCGCGGCGCCGGACGCCCGGAAGCCACCTATGTGGTCGAGCGGCTGGTGGAAGCCGCCGCGCGCGAGCTGAAGATGGACCCGGCCGAACTGCGCCGCAAGAACTTCATCCGCGAGTTCCCCTATGCCACCCCGGTCGGCCTGACGTACGACACCGGCGACTACGAGCCGTGCCTGGCGCGCGCGCAGGAACTCGCCGACGTGAAGGGTTTCCCCGCGCGCAGGGACGAAGCAAAGCAGCGCGGCAAGCTGCGCGGCCTGGGCTATTCCTGCTACATCGAGGCCTGCGGGCTGGCGCCTTCGAATATCGCCGGCGCGCTGGGCGCGCGCGCGGGGCTGTTCGAAGTGGGCGAGATCCGTGTCCACCCGACCGGCACCGTGACGGTGTTCACCGGCTCGCACAGCCATGGCCAAGGGCATGAAACCACCTTCGCGCAGGTGGTGGCGGACCGCCTGGGCATCGCGCTCGACGCGGTGGAGATCGTGCACGGCGATACGGGCCGCGTGCCCTTCGGCATGGGCACCTATGGCTCGCGCTCGCTGGCGGTGGGCGGCTCGGCCATCATGAAGGCGCTCGACAAGATCGAGGCCAAGGCCAAGAAGATCGCGGCCCACCTGCTGGAAGCCTCCGATGCCGACATCGAGTTCAAGGACGGCGTATTCAGCGTGGCCGGCACCGACCGCAGCAAGACCTTCGGCGAGATCGCGCTGACGGCCTACGTGCCGCACAACTATCCGCTCGACAAGCTCGAACCCGGCCTCAACGAGAACGCCTTCTACGACCCGACCAACTTCACCTACCCGTCCGGCGCCTATATCTGCGAGGTGGAAGTGGACCCGGACACCGGCGAGAGCCATGTGGTCAAGTTCACCGCGGTGGACGATTTCGGCAACATCATCAACCCGATGATCGTGGAAGGGCAGGTGCACGGCGGCATTGRCCAGGGGCTCGGCCAGGCGATGCTGGAGCAATGCATCTACGACGACAGCGGCCAGCTGCTGACCGGCTCCTACATGGACTACGCCATGCCGCGCGCCGACGACCTGCCGGACTTCACCGTGGAGACCGCCAAGGGCACGCCCTGCACGCACAACCCGCTGGGTGTGAAGGGCTGCGGGGAGGCCGGCGCCATCGGCTCGCCGCCGGCCTTCATCAATGCGCTGGTGGATGCGCTCGCGCCGCTGGGCGTGCGCGACATCCAGATGCCCGCCACGCCGCATCGCGTGTGGCAGGCGATCCGCCAAGCGCAAACCGCCAACTGAATCGGAGGCAGACCATGTACGCATTCAATTTCGAACGCGCCGCCGATGCCAAGTCCGCGGTGGCCCGGCTCAAGGCCGATGCCGACGCCAAGTTCCTCGGCGGCGGCCAGAGCCTGCTGGCCGCGATGAAGCTGCGGCTGGCGGCGCCTTCGGCGCTGGTGGACGTGTCGCGCATCGCCGGCATGGCCGATATCCGCATGGACAACGGCGAACTGGTGATCGGCGGGGCCGCGCGCCATGCCGATGTGGCGGCCAGTGCCGAGGTGGCCAGGGCGATTCCCGCGCTGGCCGCGCTGGCGGGCGGCATCGGCGATCGCCAGGTGCGCGCCATGGGCACGCTGGGCGGCTCGCTGGCCAACGACGATCCCGCCGCCTGCTATCCGGCCGCGGTGCTTGCCCTGAACGCCACGGTGGTGACCGACCGCCGCAATATCACCGCCGACAACTTCTTCAAGGGGCTCTACGAAACGGCGCTCGAACCCGACGAACTGATCACCGCGGTACGGTTCCCGCTGCCCGAGCAGGCTGCCTATGTGAAGTTCCGCAACCCGGCCTCGCGTTTCGCGCTGGTGGGCGTGATGGTGGCGCGCTTCGGCAAGACGGTACGCGTGGCGGTCACCGGCGCGGCCGACAGCGTGTTCCGCTGCGYGCCGCTGGAGCAGGCGTTGTCCGCCAGCTTCACGCCGGCCGCGGCGCGCGCGGCGACAGTGGATGCGAGCCGGCTGAGCACCGACCTGCACGCGTCGGCGGAGTACCGGGCGCATCTGATCCCGGTGCTGGCTGCCAGGGCGGTGGAACAGGCCAGCCAGGGCTGAGGCAAGGCGGGCGCCTTCGCCGTATCGGGCGCCCGCCCTCTCCCCCGGCCCCGCTCCCGCAAGTGGGCAAGCAGGAGAGGGGAACGGACCGACCGCGGGCAGGAAGCGCGGGAGGACCGTACAGAGAAGCGGGCGGCCCGCCGGCTTTCTCCTCTCTCCCGTCCACGGCAGCAGCGCCGGGGGAGAGGGCAGGCACTCACAGCGCCAACCGCCTATCACATCGAATCACCGCCCTTTCCAGCACCCGGCATCACATCCCACCATGCTCCCCACGTCCATCGACCACACCGCCGCCCTGCTGGAGGCGCAGCAATATTTCGCCGACCGCGAGACCGCCACCGTGCTCTACCTGGCGCTTCGCATGCAACGCCCGCTCTTCCTGGAAGGCGAGCCCGGCGTAGGCAAGACGGCGCTGGCGCGCGCCATCGCGGGCGCGCTCGGCACGCGGCTGCTGCGCCTGCAATGCTACGAAGGCCTGGATGCGTCCAGCGCGCTGTACGAATGGGACTATCCGCGCCAGATCATGGCGCTGCGCCTGGCGGAGGCGCGCGGCGAGCGGCCCGAGGCGCAATCGCTCTACCATGACGATTTCCTGCTCAAGCGTCCCCTGCTGGAATCGCTGCTGCCCGACCCGGCGGCGCCGGACATGCCGCGCGTGCTGCTGATCGACGAGATCGACCGTGCCGACGAGCCGTTCGAGGCCTTCCTGCTGGAAGTGCTGTCCGAATACCAGGTCTCGATTCCCGAGATCGGCGTGGTGCAGGCCGAGCAAGCCCCGCTGATCGTGGTCACGTCCAACCGCACCCGCGAGGTGCACGACGCACTCAAGCGCCGCTGCCTGTACCAGTGGATGGGCTATCCGCAGCGCGAGCGCGAACTGCAGATCGTGGCCGCGCGCGCGCCAGAGGCCGCGGCCGCGCTGCAGCACGAGGCCATCGACTTCGTCCACGGATTGCGCGGCATCGATCTGTTCAAGGCGCCCGGCATCGCCGAGGCGATCGACTGGTGCCGCGCGCTGGCCGCGCTCGGCGTGACCGAGCTCGACCCGCAATCGGTGCGCGACACCCTGGGCGTGCTGCTGAAGTACCAGGACGACCTGGCCCGCGTGGACGGCCCCACCGTGGCCGAACTGCTGGCCAGCCCGCCGGGAGCCTGAGGCATGCCGAGGCTGCATCCGGACGCCAGGCCCGCCGGCACGCCCGTCGGCGGCACCCTGCCCATGCTGGCGCGCAACGTCACGCACTTCGTGCGGCTGCTGCGCGACGCCGGCTTCGCGCTATCCCCCGCGCACGCGGTGGATACGCTGCTGGCGCTGCAGTACGTCGACATCGGCCAGCGCGGCGAAGTGCGCGCGGCGATGGCGGCGCTGATGGTCAACGGCCCCGACCAGCGGCCCCTGTTCGATGCCGCCTTCGACCTGTTCTGGCGCGACCCCGACTGGGAGGGCAAGCTGCGCGCCCTGCTGCTGCCGCGCGTGGACGCCGGGGCCCCGCCGCCGCAGCGCAGCAACCGCCTGGCCGACGCCCTTGCCGCGCAGCGCCCGCCCCAGGCCAGCCAGCGCGGCAAGGAGAACGAGGAACGCTTCACTGCGCCGCTCACCTTCTCGGCGCAGGAACGGCTTGCCAGGCGCGACTTCGAGACGCTTGGCGCCGAGGAATGGCGCGCACTGCAGCATATGATCCGCTCCCGCCACACGCGGCTGGCCACCGAGCGCACGCGCCGGCTGCGCCCCGCCGCCAGCGGCCCGCGCGCCGACCTGCGCGCCAGCGCGCGGCTGGCSGTGCGCCAGCAWGGCGARTGGCTGCGCTGGAAATTCCGCCGCCATGCCGAACGCCGRCCGCCCCTGGTGCTGCTGCTCGACATCTCCGGCTCGATGAGCCAGTACTCGCGCGCGGTACTCTACTTCTGCCACGCGCTGACGCAGTCGCGCGAGCGCCTCTCGGTCTTCCTGTTCGGCACCCGCCTGACCAATATCACCCGCTCGCTGCGCGAACGCGACCMCGACGAGGCGGTCGAGGCGATCACCGGCCAGGTGCGCGACTGGGCCGGCGGCACCCGCATCGGCGCGGCGCTGGCCACCTTCAACCGGCAATGGGCGCGCCGCACGCTGTCCGGCCGCGCCACCGTGCTGCTGGTCACCGATGGCCTCGACCATGAGGATATCGACCTGCTCGGCACGGAAATGGCGCGCCTGCGCCGCTTCGCCCATCGCATCCTCTGGCTCAATCCGCTGCTGCGCTACCCGGGCTTCACCCCCCAGGCGCGTGGCGTGCAGGCCATCCTGCCGCACGTGGATGCGCTGCGCTCGGCACACAACCTGGACAGCCTGTTCGCGCTCGAATCATTGCTGGCCGAGCCCCGTCATGAACTGCCCGCCTTCGCGCCGCCCGCCGCGCGCGACGCCATGCCCGCCATGCGGACAACGCCCGGCAGGCACAACAAGGAGACCGCCCCACCATGGAAATGACACAGACACGGCAACTGCCGGTGGCCCAGCAAGCCGCCTGGGAAGCCCTCAACGATACTGCCCTGCTCAAGCAGTGCATCCCAGGATGTGAGAGCATCGAGGCTGACGGCGACAACGACAACGCCTACCTGCTGGCGCTGACCGCCGCGGTAGGCCCGGTCAAGGCGCGCTTCAAGGGGCGCATGGCCCTGCAGGACATCCAGGCACCCGACAGCTACACCATCCAGTTCGACGGCCAGGGCGGCGCGGCCGGCTTCGGCAAGGGCAGCGCGCGCGTGACGCTGGCGCCCGAGGGCGACCACACGCTGCTGACCTACACGGTCAGCGCCCAGGTCGGCGGCAAGATCGCGCAGATCGGCTCGCGGCTGGTGGATGCGGCGGCGCGCAAGATGGCCGACGCCTTCTTCGACCGCCTTACCGCGGCGCTGGGAGGCGCCACGCAAGCGGATGCCGGTACCGGAGACGATGTCGCCAGGGACGAGGTGGCGCCCGCCGAGGGCAGCGCACCCGATGAACAGAACGGTGAGACAAAGCGGAAACGATCATGGACAGCGTGGATCTCGAAGTCCTGAAGTGCAGCGTGCGCTGGCTGGCCGAAGGCCACCGCGCGCTATTGGTGACGGTGGTCAGGACCTGGGGCTCCTCGCCCCGCCCGGAGGGCGCCATGCTGGCGGTGCGCGATGACGGCCTGGTGGTCGGCTCGGTATCGGGCGGCTGCATCGAGGACGACATCATCGACCGGGTGCGCCGCGAAGGCATCGCCGGCTCACGCCCGGAGGCCGTCAAGTACGGTATCAGCGCCGAGGAAGCGCACCGCTTCGGCCTGCCCTGCGGCGGCACCATCGAACTGGTGAGCGAGCCGCTGAGCGCGGTCAGCGGCCTGGAAGACCTGCTCGCCGCCGTGGAAAACGGCAGGCTGGTGGCGCGCACGCTGGACATGGCCACCGGCCGCGCCACGCTCGGCCACGCCGAGGCCGCCGACGGGCTGTCGTTCGACGGCAGCACCCTGCTCACCATCCACGGGCCGCGCTACCGCATGCTCGTGATCGGCGCCGGACAACTCTCGAAATACCTGTCGCAGATCGCGGTGGGCCTGGGCTTCCAGGTCACCGTGTGCGATCCGCGCGAGGAATACACCGAGACCTGGGACATCCCCGGCGTCACCATGGTGCGCACCATGCCGGACGACACGGTGATGGACATGAAGCTCGACGAGCGCAGCGCCGTGATCGCCGTCACCCACGATCCCAAGCTCGACGACCTGGCCCTGATGGAGGCGCTGCGCACGCGCGCCTTCTACGTGGGCGCGCTGGGTTCGCGCCGCAACAACCAGGCGCGCCGCGAGCGGCTCAAGGAATTCGATCTCAACGAAGTGCAGCTGGCGCGGCTGCACGGCCCGGTCGGCATCTATATCGGCAGCCGCACGCCGCCGGAGATCGCCATCTCGATCCTGGCCGAAGTGGTGGCCGCCAAGAACCACGTGTCGCTGCCCGACATCCTGCAGGTCGAAGGCGCCAAGGCCGCCCGCGAACTGGCGGCGGACGCCGGCAGTTCCTGCGGCACCGACCAGTGACCAGTCGCTCCGACGGCGCCGACCCGCTGGCCGGCCCCATCAGCGACGCCACCAAGGTGGTGTTCAACGCCGCCGAGCCGCCCACCGGGATCTTGCTGGCAGCGGGCTTCGGCCGCCGCTTCGACGCCAGCGGCAGGCAGAACAAGCTGCTCGCCAGGCTGCCGGACGGCCAGACCGTGGCCGGGCGCAGCGCGCGCTCCCTGGCCAACACCCTGCCCGGTGCCCTGGCGGTGATCCGCCCGGGCCACGCCGAGCTGGCGGCCGAATTGAGGCAGGCCGGCTGCCGCGTGCTCGAAGCGCCGGCCGCCGAGGCGGGCATGGGCGCGGCGCTGGCCGCGGCGGTCGCCGCCACGGCGCAAGCGCGCGGCTGGGTGGTGGCGCTCGCCGACATGCCGTGGCTGCCAGCCGGACTGGTGCGCGCGGTGGCGCTCACCATCACCACGCCCGACGCCATCGCCGCGCCCTGGCGCGATGGCCGGCGCGGGCACCCGGTGGGATTTGGGGCCGCCTGGCGCGACACGCTGCTCAGGCTGGACGGCGACGAAGGCGCGCGCGCCTTGCTCAAGACGCAGGCGGTGATACGGATCCTGACCGAGGATGACGGCGCCTTCAGGGACGTGGATGTCGCCGGGGACCTGGAAGGCTGACCACAGCCTTCCGGCGGGCGGCGCGCCTTAGTTGGCGTCCGCCTCGCTCAGCGCCCGCAGGTACTCCCGCCGCCACCAGTGCACGTCCTGCGCGCGGATGCGTTCCAGCAGTTTCTGGTGGCGCGACTGGCGCTCGGCCAGCGGCATGTGCAGCGCCTGCTGGATCGCCTGGGCGGTGGCGTTGATATCGTAGGGATTGACCAGCAGGGCCTCGCGCAACTGCTCGGCGGCACCGGCAAAGCGCGACAGCACCAGCACGCCGGGATCGTCCGGGTCCTGCGCGGCGACGAACTCCTTGGCCACCAGGTTCATGCCGTCGCGCAAGGGCGTGACCAGGGCCACGCGGCAGGCGCGGCACAGGCCCGGCAGGCGGCGCCGCGCCGTGGTGCGGTGGATGTAGCGCACCGGCATCCAGTCCAGCTCGCCATACTCGCCGTTGATGGCGCCCGACAGCCCCTCCATCTCGCGCCGCAGGTCCGCGTAGGCGTCCACCGTCTCGCGCGACGGCGCGGCAATCTGGATCAGCGTGGCGCTGCGGCGGTTCTCGGGATACTGCGCCATCAGCGCGCGCACCGCCTTGAGGCGCTGGGGCAGGCCCTTGGAATAATCCAGGCGGTCGATGCCGAGCAAGAGCCGGCGCGTGGCGTACTGGCCCCGCATCATCTCGTAGGTCTCGCGCGATTCCTCGCCGCGGCCCAGCGCAGCGAACTCGTCCACGTCGATGCCGATCGGGAAGGCCTGCGCGCGCACCGTGCGGTGGAAGGCGCGGAAGCGGTTGTCGCCCATCGGCTCGGCCTGCGCCTCGCGCTGCACGTAGCGCGAGAAATGCTCCAGGTCCAGCTGGCTCTGGAAGCCGATCAGGTCATAGGCGAACAGCGCGCGCATCAGCCATTCGTGCTGCGGGATCGCGGCCAGGATCAGCGGCGGCGGCAACGGGATATGCAGGAAAAAGCCGATGCGCTGGCCGCAGCCCATGGCGCGCAGCTCGGACGCCAGCGGGATCAGGTGGTAGTCGTGGATCCAGATCACGTCGTCGGGGCGCAGCAGCGGCGCGAGCTTGCGCGCGAACAGCTGGTTGACGCGCCGGTACACGTTCAGATGCGCGGAATCGAAGTCCGCCAGGTCGATGCGATAGTGGAACACCGGCCACAGCACGCCGTTGCTATACCCCTGGTAATACGAGTCGTGGTCCTCGCGGCACAGGTCCACCGTGGCCAGCGTGACATTGCCCGCCTGCTGGATATGCAGTTCGCCCTCGCCCGGCGTGCCGCCCTGCGCCGCCTCCACGGTCTTGCCGCTCCAGCCGAACCAGACCCCGCCGGTGGCCTTGAGCGCCTCGCCCAGCGCCACCGCCAGTCCGCCCGCGGCAATGTTGCGGGGATCGGCCACGCGATTGGATACCGCAACTAGTCTGCCCATATCGTCCTTTGTCGTTCCACGCCCGGCTCAGCCGGTCAGATCACCGCGTCCCACGGCGCCGACAGGCGCGTGGCGCCGTTGATCAAGCCCACCATCGAATAGGTCTGCGGGAAGTTGCCCCACATCTCGCCGGTCACCGGGTGGGTATCCTCGGACAGCAGGCCGAGCGGATTGCGCGCCGCCAGCATGGCTTCGAAGATCTCGCGCGCCTCTTCGCGGCGCCCCACGCGGGCCAGCGCGTCGATGCGCCAGAAAGTGCAGATGTTGAAGGCGGTCTCGGGCCTGCCGAAATCGTCCGGCGCCTCGTAGCGGCGCATGTAGGGCCCGTCGCACAGCGAGGCTTCCATCGCCTCGAGCGTGGACATGAAGCGCTCGTCCTGCGGCGCGATGAATCCCACCTCGGCCATCAGCAGCACGCTGGCGTCCAGCTCGCGTCCGCCGAAGCTCTCGGCGAAGGCCTTGCGCTCCTCGCTCCAGGATTCGCGCACGATGCGCTCTTTCATGACGTCGGCGTGCTGGCGCCAGTACGCGGCGCGGTCCGGCAGCTGCAGCGCGTCGCCGACCTTGGCCAGGCGGTCGCAGGCGGCCCAGCTCATCAGCGCCGACGAGGTGTGCACGCGCGCGCGGGTGCGCAGCTCCCACATGCCGGCGTCGGGCGTGCCGAACACGCGCACCGCCTGCTCGCCCACGGTTTCCAGCACGCGGTATTCGGCGGCCCCGCCCCGGTGCAGCAGGCGATGGTCGTGGAAGGCCTGCGCCGCGCCCAGCACCACGTTGCCGTAGACATCGTGCTGGAAGTGCTCCTGCGCCTGGTTGCCCACGCGCACCGGGCCCATGCTGCGGTAGCCCGGCAAGTGATCGAGCACGCTCTCAGGCAGTTCCAGCTCCAGCCCGATGCCGTACAGCGGCTGGATATGACCGTCCTTGGACTGCATCACCACATTGGACAGCCAGCGCAGGTAGTCCTCCATGGTGCCCACCTCGGACAGGCTGTTGAGTGCGCGGATCACGAAAAAGGCGTCGCGCAGCCAGCAGAAGCGGTAGTCCCAGGTGCGGCCGCTGCCGGGCGCCTCCGGAATGCTGGTGGTCATGGCCGCGACGATGGCGCCAGTTTCCTCGAACAGCGACAGCTTGAGCGTGATGGCGGCGCGGATCACCGCGTCCTGCCATTCGCGCGGCACCGCCAGGCGCCGGCTCCACATGCGCCAGTAGGCGGTGGTTTCCTGCTCGAAGTCGCGCGCGATCTCCTCCACCCCGCCCTGCAGCGTTTCGTCGGGGCCGAGGATGAAGTCATGGTCGCGCGTGAGCAGGAATGGCGTCTGCGACAGCACATAGGTCAGCGGCGCGTTGGTCGTCATGCGCAGGGTCATGCCGTCGCCGATATAGCGTACGTGGCTGCTGCCCCGCGTGATCTCCGGCACCACGCGGCCCCAGTCGAAACGCGGCGCCACCGTGACGCGCACCCGCGGCGCGCCACGGATGGGGCGGATGCGGCGGATCAGCGTGGTGGGCCGGAAGTAGCGGCCGAGGCGGAAGAAGCGCGGCGCGAAATCGGTGATCTCCATGCAGTTGTTGTGGCGGTCCGTCAGCCGCGTGCGCAGCACCGCGGTGTTCGGCTCGTACCATTGCTGCGCTTCCTGGAAGTCCTCGATCTCGATGGCGAAGTGGCCGGCGTTTTCGCTGGGATCGAGCAGCGCATTGAAGACCGGGTCGCCGTCGAAGCGCGGCAGGCAGCACCAGACAAAGCGGCCGCGCCCGTCGACCAGCGCGGAGATCGCGCAGTTGCCGATCATGCCCATCGAGAGCGACGGATCGGCGTGTTGGCGCGCGGCGGCGCGCGGACGGTTGTCCTCGGTGGATGGTTGGCTCACAGCGAATTCCCCCTCAAGACGTCGTTGCGGATGTGGAAGCGGCCCCGGCGGCAGCCATGACTTCCAGCGCCTTGGCCGAACGATGCAGCCAGCAGCGCAGCGCCGCCGGCCCGGTCACGCTGACCGTGGCCGCGCTGGGGCGCTGGCCGACCAGCACGCCCACGCCGCCCAGGCGGCGCACCACGGCGAAGCCGGCTTCGTCGGTGATGTCGTCGCCGGCGAACAGCGGCGTGCGCCGCGCGAACGGCGGGCCGCGCATGAAGGTGTCGATGGCGCCGCCCTTGTCCACGCCGGCCGGCTTGAACTCGACCACCATCTTGCCGTGCAGGAGTTCGACGCCGGGCACGCCGGCCGCCAGCGTCGCGGCAAAGTTGCGTACCAGGCCCTCGAGTTCGGGAACGGCGCGATAGTGCACCGCGACCGCGACGGATTTGCGTTCCAGCTGCAACCCGGGGTGGGCGCTGACCAGCGCCTGCAGCGGCGGCAGCAGCAAGGGCACGCCGGGATCGGGCTCGCGCAGGCGGTGGCCGCCCGCGTCACGCAACTCCGCGCCGTGCACGCCGGCAGCCGGCAGCCGCAAAGGCTTGAGGAAGTCGTCCAGCTCGGCGATCGGCCGGCCGGACACCAGCGCGAGGGCGCCGTCCAGGTGACGATGCAGGGCGCGCAACGTCCCCACCAGTTCCGGTTCGACCTGTACGAGATCAGGGCGTGGCGCAAGGTCAGCCAGCGTACCGTCGAAATCCAGGAACAGCGCCGTGTTTGCTTCGATAAGAGGTAAGGGAGGCATTGCAYTACACCGTAGCAGAGTGTTTTGACAGCGTCCACCGGACGGCGTCCTACATGGTGCGCCGGCGCGCGCGCCGCGTCACGGCGGTGCCTGCGCCGGCACTGGGCGGCTGCCGCGCCCGCGCGCACGTGCGCTCGCCTGCCCTTGGCGGCGAGGGGCTTGCCGGTCCGGCCGGCGCTCCGGGTGCCGGCACAAGCATCGGGGTGGCGCGCCATCCTTTATCATTGACGGTTTCGCCTACCCCGCCCTGGCTGTCCACGATGACCCGCAAACCCGACTACCTGAGAAAAATCCTGACCACCAAAGTGTATGACGTGGCGCAGGAAACCGATCTCACCTTTGCCCAGCAGTTGTCCGCGCGCACCGGCAACTCGGTGTGGTTCAAGCGCGAGGACACCCAGCCGGTGTTCTCGTTCAAGCTGCGGGGCGCCTACAACAAGATGGCATCGCTGTCGCCGGAGGAACTCAGGCGCGGCGTGATCGCCGCCTCGGCCGGCAACCATGCGCAGGGCGTGGCGCTGTCGGCGGCGCGCCTGAAGTGCAAGGCGGTGATCGCCATGCCGGTCACCACCCCGCAGGTAAAGATCGATGCGGTGCGCGAGCACGGCGGCGAGTGGGTCGAGATCGTGCTGCACGGCGACTCCTACAGCGACGCCTACAACCATGCCGCGGAACTGGAAAAGAAGCACAAGCTGACCTTCATCCACCCGTTCGACGACCCGGACGTGATCGCCGGCCAGGGCACCGTCGCCATGGAGATCCTGCGCCAGCATCCGGGGCCCCTGCATGCCGTGTTCGTGGCGATCGGCGGCGGCGGGCTGATCTCCGGCATCGCGTCCTACATCAAGGCCGTGCGCCCCGAGATCAAGGTGATCGGCGTGCAGACCATGGATTCCGACGCGATGAAACGCTCGGTCGACGCGGGCAAGCGCGTGGAACTCAAGGAAGTGGGCCTGTTCTCGGACGGCACCGCGGTCAAGCTGGTCGGCAAGGAAACCTTCCGCATCACGCGCGAGCTGGTCGACGAGATCGTGCTGGTGGACACCGACGCGATCTGCGCCGGCCTCAAGGATGTGTTCCAGGACACCCGCAGCATCCTCGAGCCGGCCGGCGCCATGGCCGTGGCCGGCCTCAAGCTCTACGCCGAGCGCGAGAAGCTCAAGGGCAAGCACCTGGTGGCCATCGCCTGCGGCGCCAACATGAACTTCGACCGCCTGCGCTTCGTGGCCGAACGCGCCGAGGTGGGCGAGGCGCGCGAAGCCGTGTTCGCGGTCAGCATCCCCGAGGAGCGCGGCAGCTTCAGGCGCTTCTGCGAACAGGTCGGCACGCGCAACGTGACCGAGTTCAACTACCGCATCGCCGACAACAGCATGGCGCATATCTTCGTCGGCGTGCAGATCGCCAGCCGCGCGGAGAACGACAAGATCGCCGCGGGCTTCCGCCGCCACGGCTTCGATACGCTGGACCTGTCCAACAACGAGCTGGCCAAGCAGCATATCCGCTACATGGTGGGCGGCCATTCGCCGCTGGCGCATGACGAACTGCTGTACCGCTTCGAGTTCCCCGAGCGCCCGGGCGCGCTGATGCGCTTTCTCTCCAGCATGAGCCCGAACTGGAACATCAGCCTGTTCCACTACCGCAACCAGGGCGGCGACACCTCCAATATCCTGGTCGGCATCCAGGTGCCCAAGAACGAGAAGCGCGCGTTCCGCGCCTTCCTCGCCACGCTCGGCTATGTACACTGGGAAGAGACCGAGAACCCTGTCTACAAGCTGTTCCTGTCCTGAATCGCCGACCCCGCCAGCTGGCTTTCTCCCCCGGCCCCGCGCCCACCGAAGTGGGCGCGGGGAGAAAACCAAACCGGAGCCCCCATGAGCCTTCCCGAACATTCGCCGCTGGGCAAGCCCTCGGCCTACAAGACCGAATACGATCCCACCCTGCTGTTCCCGATCCCGCGCCAGCCCAAGCGCACCGAGATCGGCCTGGCCGAAGGCCGCGCCCTGCCGTTCTTCGGCGTGGACATCTGGAACGCCTACGAACTGTCGTGGCTGAACCTGAAGGGCAAGCCGCAAGTCGCGCTGGCCAGCTTCATCATTCCCGCCGACACGCCGAATATCGTCGAGTCCAAGTCGTTCAAGCTCTACCTGAACTCGTTCAACCAGAGCAAGATCGCCTCGCCCGAGGCGTTGCAGCAACTGCTGCACCATGACCTCTCGGAAGCCACCGGCGGCACCGTGCAGGTACGGCTGGTGACCGAGGCCGAACTAGGCGGCCAGAAGATGGGCGAGCTGGACGGCGTGCCGCTGGACCGCCTCGACATCGAGACCGATATCTATGAGCCCGCGCCGCACCTGCTGCGCGCCAGCCAGGACGAATCGCCGGTGGAAGAGACGCTGGTGTCGCACCTGCTCAAGTCCAACTGCCTGGTCACGGGCCAGCCCGACTGGGGCAGCGTGCAGATCCGCTACGTGGGCGCGCCGATCAACCAGGAAGGCCTGCTCAAGTACCTGATCTCGTTCCGCAACCACAACGAATTCCACGAGCAATGCGTGGAGCGGATCTTCACCGACGTGATGCGCCAGTGCAAGCCGGTGAAGCTGGCGGTCTACGCGCGCTATACGCGCCGCGGCGGGCTCGACATCAACCCGTTTCGCACCAACTTCAACACGCCCTGGCCGGACAACCGCAGGAACGCGCGGCAATAGGAAATAGGGGCGATGGCGCCGGACCCGGCGCTCAGAACTCCGCGTGCAGCCGCACGCCGTAGAACGTGGCCGGACCGCGGTCGCGGTTGTAGCCGGGATTGCGGACGTACTGGAAGTCCGGGCTGATGCTCAGGTACTTCACCGGCTGGAAGCTGTAGTACAGCTCCAGCACCTGCTCCGGGCCGTAGCGCAGCGCGCCGTCACCGAGGAACGCGCCCATCCCGCCCGCCGCCAGGTAGGCCTGGTGGCGCGAACCCAGCATGTTCACCGCCAGCGCCAGGCCCACCGCGTCGCGCGGCCGGCCCCAGGCATTGCCATTGAGCACGCCGCCCGCCGACACCTGCCGGCCGATCTCGGTAAAGGCGTAGGTCTCGGTCTTGTCGTCGGACATGCTGGCCCGTGCGAACACCCCCAGCGAATCGTTGACCCGTTGCAGCAAGGTCAGGCCCACGCCGATCTTGGCGTGTTCCTCGCGCACATTGGCCAGGTCCGGCGTGGTGCCGGTGGCGGCGCCGAACTGCACGGCATCGCTGAACGCGCCCATGCGCGCCTTGTTGCGGAAGAACAGCAGGCGCGCCGTACCGGGCTGGCCCGCGATGCTGTAGCGCTTCTCCAGCTCGAGGATGTCGCCATAGTGCTGGAACATGCGCGTGTCCAGTTCCAGCCCGTTGGATTCCAGCGGCTGCAGGAAGCGGCCGATCCGCGCCGACCAGCTGTCGCCGATATACTCCAGCGCCACGCCCCAGTCATAGCCGCGCGCATCGGCCGGATAGTCGAAGGCGCCGTGCGTCAGGAACGACCAGTTCATGAACTGGCTACGCGGGTCCGAACCGAATTCATTCAGGTCGAACACATCGAGCACGCCGAAGTTGCCCGCGGTCAGCACCACGCGGCGCTTGTCGACGTTGCCGGCGAACTGGTTGAAATCCGCCTCCACCTCCTCGCTGCCGCCGCCCAGGCCCCAGGTCTGCCGGACGAAGGCGCGCGCGCGGTAGAACACCGGGGTGGTGCTCGACGCCTTGGCCAGCTCGCCGTTGGTAAGGCCGCCCATGCCGTGCAGCCCGGAGAACGGCACGCCCTGCGTCACTTCCGGGTTGAAATGGAATTCGGCGCCGCGCCACAGGCGCAGCCCGAGGTCGAGCGTGGTGCTGAACGAATAGCTCTTGGCACGCGCGGTGCCCAGGCTGTTCTCGCCCGAATAGGCCGCGCCGAACGACGGCTTGCGCTGCCAGATATAGGTGGTCTGGCCGTGGAAGGAGAACGGCGAATCGACGGAATTGACGAGATCGGCCGGCGCCACCACCGCGCTGCCGTCCGCGCTCGCGCCTTGCACCGCTTCCTGCGCCTGCGCCGGCGCCATGCCCGCGCAGGCCGCGAGCGACAGGGCGGCCGCCGACAGGCGGCAGGCGGAAGCGGACAGGCGAAGCCGCGCCGGGGCGGCAAGGAAACGACGAAGCAACATGGAAAATCCGGGGAGAAACGGGAGAAACGGGAGCCTGCGGCGCGAATATGCGACCGAGTGGATCGGCGGACGAAGCATAGCCAAGGGTTTATGACATGTCTACCTTGTATTGCTGCAACGCAACATGAAACGGTGCTGACCGAGCCATGTCGCCAAAGGCCGTCTTTGTAACCGCGCTTGAATTAATTAACTCACCAATTAATATTAGGTCAGTTGCCTGAGACGTACCACCAATGCCCACCGATCGCCCATCCCCGCCCCGTCGCCCGGGCCGCCCCGTCGCCGCCGACAAAGCCGCCGCGGCCGGCCAGCGCGCGCAGTTGCTCGACGCCGCCACCACCCTGTTCGCGCAGCACGGCGTGGCCGCCACGCCGATCAAGACCATCGCCAGCCATGCCGGCGTCACGCCCGCGCTGGTGCACTACTACTTCCGCGACCGCGACCAGCTGCTCGACGCGGTGGTGGACGAGCGCCTGCAGCCGCTGGTGGAACAGGTGTTCGCGCCCGCCCTGGCGGACCCGGCCGAGCCCACGGCCATGCTGGTCGGCATCGCCGCGCGGCTGATCCGCATCGCCGCGGCCACGCCGTGGTTCCCCGGGCTGTGGATCCGCGAGATCGTCAGCGTGGAGGGCCAGTTGCACCAGCGCGTGCTCCAGAAGATCGCGCTGCAGCGCGCCGGCCTCGTCACCGGCCGCCTGGCCGCGGCGCGCGCGGCCGGCGCGCTCAACGCCGGCCTGGAGCCGCCGCTGCTGATGGTGTCCCTGATCGGCCTGACGCTGTTGCCGCTGGCCACCACGCATATCTGGCAGCGCCTGCCCGGCGCSGAAACGGTCGACGCCGAAGCGCTGGTGCGCCACGTCAGCGCGCTGCTGGCGCACGGCCTCGCCCCGGCGCCGCCGCCTCCCGGCGTCGCCGGCCCATCCACCCCGCCCTCAGCCTGAAACGGAAACAGCCCTGCGCCCGGGAGCCGAACATGCATCGCTACAGCCCCACCCTTCGCACCACCGCCACGCTCCTGCCCGCCCTCGCCGCCGCGCTGCTCGGCGCCTGCGGCAACAACGCACCACCTTCGTGGCAAGGTTATGTGGAAGGCGAATTCGTCAGCGTCGCCTCGCCCTTCGCCGGGCGGCTGGACAAGCTCTCCGTGCAGCGCGGCCAGCAGGTCGCCGGCGGCGCGCCACTGTTCGCGCTCGAAGCCGACGACGAAACCGCGGCACGCCAGCAGGCGGCAGCGCAATTGCGCACGGCCGAATCGCAGCTTGCCGACCTGCAGACCGGCAAGCGCCCGCCCGAAGTGGACGCCACCCGTGCCCAGCTCGCGCAGGCCCAGGCCAGCGCGGTGCGCAGCGCGGCGCAGTACAAGCGCGACCAGGCGCAGTTCGCCATCGGCGGCATCGCCCAGTCGCAACTCGATGAAAGCCGCGCCACGGCCGCCTCCGATGCCGCCCGCGTGCGCGAACTGCAGCGCGACGTGGAAGTGGCGCGCCTGCCCGGACGCAGCGCCCAGCTTGCCGCGCAGGAGGCCCAGGTGGCCGCCGCGCGCGCCACGCTGGCGCAGGCAGAATGGAAGCTCTCGCGCAAGACCGTGGGCGCGACCCAGGCTGGCCTGGTGTACGACACGCCGTTCCGCCCGGGCGACTGGGTGCCGGCCGGCAGCCCGGTGGTCAGGCTGCTGCCGCCGGGCAACGTCAAGGTGCGCTTCTACGTGCCGGAAACCGTGGTGGGCGCCCTCAGGAACGGCGAGGCGATCCGCGTGCGCTGCGACGGCTGCGCCGCGCCCGTCGATGCCACCGTCAGCTACATCTCCAGCCAGGCCGAGTACACGCCGCCGGTGATCTACAGCAACGAGACGCGCGGCAAGCTGGTGTTCCTGGTGGAAGCGCGCCCGGCGGCAGCCGATGCGCCCAAGCTGCATCCGGGCCAGCCGGTCGAGGTGGCACGGCCATGAACGCGGCACCCGGTCAGGCCACGCCGCGGGCACCGGACGGACCCGGCGGCAACAACGGCAGCCACGGCAACAACGGCGCACTGGTCATCGACGTGCGCGACCTCAGCAAGCGCTACGGCGACAAGGTGGTCGTCGACAAGCTCAGCATGCAGGTGGCGCGCGGCGAGATCTTCGGCTTCCTCGGCCCCAACGGCAGCGGCAAGACCACTTCGATCCGCATGATGTGCGGGCTGCTGACGCCCGACGGCGGCAACGGTACCTGCCTGGGCTACGACATCCTGCGCGAGAGCGCGCAGATCAAGCGGCGCGTGGGCTATATGACGCAGAAGTTCTCGTACTGGGACGACCTCTCCATCCGCGAGAACCTGGATTTCGTGGCGCGCGTGTATGGCATGCCGAAGCGGCGCGAGACCGTGGACCGCGCGCTCGAGGATCTCGGCCTGGCCAGCCGCGCGCAGCAGCTTGCCGGCTCGCTCTCGGGCGGCTGGAAGCAACGCCTGGCCCTCGCCGCCTGCCTGCTGCACGAGCCGCAGCTGCTGCTGCTCGACGAACCCACCGCCGGCGTCGACCCCGCGGCGCGCCGCGATTTCTGGGAGCAGCTGCACCTGCTGGCGGCGCGCGGCATCTCGGTGCTGGTCAGCACACACTATATGGACGAGGCCGAGCGCTGCCACAAGCTCGCGTATATCGCCTACGGCAAGCTGCTGGCGCAAGGCACCGCCGCGGAAGTGGTGGCCGGGCAGAAGCTGGTCACCTGGAGCGTGCAGGGCGACCAGCTCGCCGCGCTGTCCGAACAGCTGCGCGATGCGCCCGGCGTGGAACAGACCGTGGTGTTCGGCAACGCGCTGCACGTCACCGGCCACGACGCGCCCACGCTCGAAGCCACGCTGCGCCGCGTGGCCGGCACGCAGCACCGGATCGAGCGGATCGACACCAGCCTCGAGGACGTCTTCATCCACATGATGAGCGGCGCCGAGGACAATATGCGCGCCGGCAAGCCGGAAGGCGGCAAGGAGAAGAGGCAATGAGCGCCGACCGAACCAAGCCGGACGGCCCGGCGCGCGATGCCGGCGGCGGGCGCTTCGGCTTCTCGCCGCAACGCTGGTGGAGCATCGTCATCAAGGAATTCCTGCAGCTGCGCCGCGACCGCGTCACCTTCGGCATGATCGTGGGCCTGCCCATCATCCAGCTGATGCTGTTCGGCTTCGCCATCAACACCGATCCGCGCCAGCTCACCACGGCGGTGATCGCGGCGGACCACAGCGAGTTCACGCGCTCCTTCGTGGCCGGCATGCAGGCGTCCACGTATTTCCGCGTGACCCGCACGCTGCCCGACGAGGCGGCCGGGCACGAGGCCCTGCGCCGCGGCGACGTGCAGTTCGTGCTCACGATCCCGCCCGACTTCACCGCGCGGCTGCTGCGCGGCGAGCGCCCGGCGCTGCTGGTCGAGGCCGACGCCACCGACCCCTCCGCCACCGGCCAGGCCATCTCCGCGCTGCCGCAGCTGGCGTACTCGGTGGCCGACAAGGACCTGCAGGGCGCGCTCGCGCCCCTGGCCGGCGGCAAGGCACCTTTCGAGGTGCAGGTGCAGCGCCTCTACAATCCGGAGGGCCTTACGCAGTACAACATCATCCCCGGCCTGATGGGCGTGATCCTGACCATGACGATGGTGATGATGACGGGCCTGGCGATGACCCGCGAGCGCGAGCGCGGCACCATGGAGAACCTGCTCGCCACGCCGGTCATGCCGCTCGAGGTGATCACCGGCAAGATCGTGCCCTACGTCTTCATCGGCCTGATCCAGGCCACCATCATCCTGCTCGCGGCGCGCTGGATCTTCCATGTGCCGTTCGTGGGATCGGTGGTCGCCGTCTACCTGGCGTCGCTGCTGTTCATCGCCGCCAACCTGACGGTGGGCATCACGCTGTCGTCGCTGGCGCAGAACCAGCTGCAGGCCGTGCAGCTCACGTTCTTCTATTTCCTCCCGAGCATCCTGCTGTCGGGCTTCATGTTCCCGTTCCAGGGCATGCCGGCCTGGGCGCAGGGGGTCGGCAGCATCCTGCCAATGACCTACTTCAACCGCATGATACGCGGCGTCCTGCTCAAGGGAAACGGCTGGATCGAGCTATGGCCCAACGTCTGGCCGCTGCTCTTGTTCACCGCCGTGGTCATGACCATCGCGCTGCGGTTCTACCGCCGCACACTCGATTAAGGGAGCCGGCCATGCAAGCCCTGCCGCCTCGCGGTTTCACCAGGCCCACGTCCGCCCTGCCGCGCCTGCCGCTCGCCATCCTGGCCGCGGCCGCGCTCTGCTCCTGCGCGGTGGGCCCCGATTTCAAGCTGCCGGCCGCTCCCGGCGGCGACACCTACACCGCCGGCACGCAGCCGCGGCGCACCAGCGCGGCCGACACGCCGGGTGGCCAGGCCCAGGCCCTGCAGGTCGGCGCCGACGTGCCCGCGCAATGGTGGACCCTGTTCCGCAGCCCGGCGCTGGACCTCACCATCCGCGCCGCGCTCGCGGCCAGCCCCACGCTGGCGCAGGCACAGGCGCGGCTGGAGCAGGCGCGCCAGGACCTGGCCGCCAGCACCGGCTCGCTGCTGCTGCCGCGCGTCGACGCCAAGCTCGACACCACGCGCGAGCAGGTCAACCTCGCCTCGGCCGGCATCACCGCGATCCCCAGCCCGGGCCCGTTCACGCTGTACGGCGCCAGCGTCGAAGTGTCCTACACGCTCGACCTGTTCGGCGGCGCGCGGCGCGAGCTCGAAGGCTTGCGCGCGGCGGTGGACTACCAGCGCTTCGAGCTGGAGGCAGCGCGCCTGGCGCTGGCCGGCAACGTGGCCACCGCGGCGATCCGCGAGGCCAGCCTGCGCGCGCAGATTGGCGACACCGAAGCCATCGTGCAGGCCCAGCAGCAGCAGCTCGGCATCACGGAAAAACGCTTCCAGGCCGGCGGCGTGGCCGCGGTCGACGTACAGCGCCAGCGCAACGAGCTGGCGCAGAACCAGGCGCTGCTGCCGGGACTGGCGCAGCAGCTTGCCGCCACGCGCCACCAGCTTGCGGTCTACGTGGGCGAGGCGCCATCGGCCGCCACGCTGCCGGAATTCCGCCTCGAAGACCTGACCCTGCCCGACACGCTGCCGGTCAGCCTGCCGTCGGCGATGGCGCAGCGCCGCCCCGATATCCGCGCCGCCGAAGCGCTGCTGCACCAGGCATCGGCCAATATCGGCGTGGCCACCGCACAGCTCTATCCGCAGCTCACGCTGACCGGCAGCGCCGGCACGCAAGCCATGTCCGCGCGCGACCTGTTCAGCAGCCTCAATGTATGGTCGCTCGCCGCCGGGATCGTGCAGCCGGTCTTCCGCGGCGGCGAGCTGGTGGCGCGCAAGCGCTCGGCCGAAGCGGCCTACGAACAGTCGCTGGCGGCTTACCGGCAGGCCGTACTGGCCGGCCTGCGCGAAGTGGCCGACACCCTGCGCGCGCTCGAGGCCGATGCCGACATACTGCAGGCGCGCGCGCTCAGCGCCCGCCAGACCGGCGACACGCTGAACATCGTGAGGGAGCAGTACCGGCTCGGCGGCGTCAGCCAGCTGGCGGTGCTGGATGCCGAGCGGCAGGATCGCCAGGCGCGGCTGTCGCTGGCGCAGGCCAGGGCGAACCGGTTCTCGGACTCGGCGGCACTGCTGCAGGCGCTGGGCGGCGGCTGGTGGCAGGAACCCGGGCAGGAACCGGGGCACGAACACGGGCAGGCGCGCAGACCGCCCGCCGCCGGCAGGGACCTGGCGTCAGCGTCCCAGGAACGTCCGTAGCCGCCTGACGCCCTCGTCCAGCCTGGCCGTGTCGCAGGCATAGCACCAGCGCACGAAGCCCTCGCCTTCGTCGCCGAACGCGCTGCCCGGCGCGAGACCCAGGTGGGCCTCGCGCACCAGTTGCTTGCACAGCGCGAGGCTGTCGCCGGCACCCTCCAGCCGGAAGAACACATACATCGCCCCTTGCGGCGCATGGACATCCACGCCCGGCACCTCCGCCAGCGCGCCCACCAGATGGTCGCGCGCCGCGCGCAACCTGCCCACCAGCCCGCGCGTGAAGGCCTCGCCTTCGCGCACGGCGACGATGCCCGCCTCCTGCACGAAGGACGGCGCACACGAGGTGTTGTACTCCACCAGCTTGCCGAGGTCGTCGGTCAGCGCCGCGGGCAGCACCATCCAGCCCAGCCGCCAGCCCGTCATCAGCCACGCTTTGGAGAACGAATTCACGCAGATCACGCGCTCGTCGCGGCTGGCGATATCGAGGAAGGACGGCGCCACGGCATCCTCGCCGGCGCCGTAGTAGAGCCGCTCGTAGACTTCGTCGGCGATGATCCAGATACCGTGGCGGCGGCAATGCGCAAGCACCGCCTGCTGGTCGGCGCGCGACATCACCCAGCCGGTGGGGTTGTTGGGCGAATTGATCATCAGCAGGCGCGTGTCCGGCGTGAGCGCGGCCAGCAGCTTGTCGAGGTCGAGCGTCCACCCGTGCGCGCCGTAGTCGAGCGAGACCGTTTCCACCTCGGCGCCGAGGATCTTCGGGATCTCCACCAGGTTGGGCCACAGCGGCGTGACCGCGACGGCGCGGTCGCCGGGGCCGGCCACCAGCTGCGCGGCCAGCATCAGCGCGTTGACGCCGGCGCTGGTGACCACCACGTTGTCCATGGCGGTGGCGCCGTGCAGCGCGCTCACGTAGTCCGCCAGCGCGCTGCGCAGCGGCGCGATGCCGAGATTGTGCGTGTAGAAGGTGGCACCGCCGGCCAGCGCGCGGCTGGCCGCGTCGCGGATAAAGTCCGGCGTGACCTGGTCCGACTCGCCGAACCAGAATGGCAGCACATCGGCCAGGCCGATGCCGGCATTGGCCACCTCGCGGATGCGCGAGGCGCGCAGGTGATGGACGGCGGCGCGGGCTGCGGCCGGGGCGGACGCAAAGCCGGGCTGGCTGGTGGACATCGGCACTCCTTGTGGTGTGAGGGTGGAATCGGCCCGAATGCTGCAGACCCGACAGCGTAGCGCAAAGCGACGGGCGCCGGTATCGGTGCCTGCCGCCTGCCGCACTCCGCTTGCTAACCACCCGCGAGCCACTCGTTAGCCACCCGCAAGCCACCTCTTGGGGCAAGGCGCCGGCGCCAGCCTGCCCGCGCGGCTATCGCCCGCCTGCGTCCTCGCCCTGCGACGCCCAGCCCGGCTTCATGCGCAGGCCGAAGCTGCTGCGCGGCTGGGCCTCGCGTTCGGGGCGCAGCGAATACTGGTCGTGATTGCCCTGGGAAGACGGCTGCGCCGCCTGCTGGACGGCCTGCGAAGTGGGCGTGCTGCTGCCCGCGCGGGGCGCAGGCTTGCCCGCCGCGCGGGCCTCGCTGGCAGGCTGCTCGGACGTGCCCGCCAGCGCCGCCTGGGTGGCCACGCCGGCGCACAGCGCCAGGAGAAAGAAGGGGATAAGGGGTTTCTGGATCACTGTCACTCGGCGGCGCGGCAAGGGGTTGCCCGGCGCTTGCCGCCAGTTGCTCAAGCCCCCATTGTCTCAGCTAGCGGGGCCGCCGGGTAGATCGCCCCCGGCGGCCCGCGCGGACTGCCCTATTACGACGCCGCCACGCGCCGTCCGGGGGCGCCTTCATGGCCATCCGCATCACCCGATGCGACCCTGGCCGATACCGCGCTCCCCGCCTTGCCGCGCGCCAGCACCGGCGCCAGCGCCGCGCCGGTATGGCTGGCCTTGACCTTCACCAGCCCTTCAGGATCGGTCGCGGCAACGATGGCGCCGCCGGCAACGCCACCCTCGGGCCCAAGATCGATAATCCAGTCCGCCTCGGCAATCACATCGAGATCATGCTCGATCACCACCACGCTGTGGCCGCCATCGGCCAGCMGGTGCAGCACGCGGATCAGCTTGGCCACGTCGGCCATGTGCAGGCCCACGGTGGGCTCGTCCAGCACGTACAGCGTGTGCGGCGCCTGCTGCCCGCGGCGGGTGATGTCGTCACGCACCTTGGACAGCTCGGTCACCAGCTTGATGCGCTGCGCCTCGCCGCCGGACAGCGTTGGCGACGGCTGGCCCAGCGTGAGATAGCCCAGCCCCACGTCCTTCATCAACTGCAGCGGGTGCGCGATATTGGACATGGCGGAGAAGAACTCCACCGCCTCGTCGATCTCCATGGTCAGCACGTCGCCGATGTTCTTGCCGCGCCAGGTGACCGCCAGCGTCTCCGGGTTGAAGCGCTGGCCGTGGCACACGTCGCACGGGACCTTCACGTCGGGCAGGAAGCTCATGCCGATGGTGCGCACGCCCTGCCCTTCGCACGCCGGGCAGYGCCCGTCGCCGGTGTTGAACGAGAAGCGCGAGGCGGAGTAGCCACGCGCCTTGGCTTCCAGCGTCTGCGCGAACAGCTTGCGGATGGTGTCCCACACGCCGATATAGGTGGCCGGGCACGAGCGCGGCGTCTTGCCGATCGGGGTCTGGTCCACTTCCAGCACGCGGTCGATGCTCTCGAAGCCGGTGATGCCCTCGCAGCCCTGCCAGTCGTGCGTGACATCGAGCTTGCGGCGTGGCGTGGCGGCCGCGGCCGCCCTGGTCCTGGCTGCGTTGGCCGCATCGGCGCCGGCGGCCTTGCGCGCGCGGCGCGTGGCCGGCGAGGACATCACCGAGCGGCCCACCGCGTCGAGCAGGTTGGTCATCAGCACATCGCGCGCCAGCGTGGACTTGCCCGAGCCGGACACGCCGGTGATGGCCACCAGCCGCGCGAGCGGGATGCCGACGGTGACGTCGCGCAGGTTGTGCAGCGAGGCGCCGTGCACGGTCAGCCATTGCGCCGGCACCGCTTCGCGGCCCTTGCCTTCGGGCCGCACTGCGCGGCGCGGCTGCAGCGGGTGCTGGATCGGCCGGGCCAGGAACTGGCCGGTGAGCGAATCGGCGCTGGCCGACAACGCCGCCACCCCGCCCTGCGCCACCAGCGTGCCGCCGCGCTTGCCGGCGCCGGGGCCGATGTCGATGATGTGGTCGGCGCGGCGGATGGTGTCTTCGTCGTGCTCCACCACCACCAGCGTATTGCCCTTCTCGCCGAGCTTGCGCAGCGCGTCGAGCAGGATCTGGTTGTCGCGCGGATGCAGGCCGATGGTTGGCTCGTCGAGCACGTAGCACACACCCTGCAGGTTGCTGCCGAGCTGCGCGGCCAGGCGGATGCGCTGCGCCTCGCCGCCGGACAGGCTGGGCGCGGCGCGGTCCAGGCTGAGGTAGCCCAGGCCCACTTCTTCGAGGAACTGCAGGCGGCTGCGGATCTCGCTCACCACGTCGCGCGCGATCTCGGCGTCGCGCCCGGCCAGGCGCAGCGTCTGCACCCAGCGGTGGGTGTCCGACACCGTCCACTGCGCCACGTCAGTGATGGCGTGCGCGTCGAAGGTGACCGCGCGCGCCACCGGGTTCAGGCGCGTGCCGCCGCAGTCCGGGCACGGCAGGTCGGCCACGTCGTCGGGCTCCTGCTGCTCGGAGGGCAAGGTCTGCTCGCGGCCGCGGTTGTCGTCGGCCATGACGGTGTCGTCGAAGGCCGCGCGCTGCTCCCGCGTGAGCGTGAGGCCGGTGCCCACGCAACTGGTGCACCAGCCGTGCTTGCTGTTGTAGGAGAACAGGCGCGGGTCCAGTTCCGGATAGCTGGTGCTGCACACCGGGCAGGCGCGCTTGGTGGAGAACACCGTGGTGGCGCCGATGCCGCGCGTGCCGCCGTTGCCCATGGCATGTTCCAGCCCGTCGAGCGGAGCCAGCAGGTGCATCACGCCCTTGCCCGCTTCGAGCGCCTGGCCGAGCAGCGCGCGCAGCGCGGCTTCATTCTCCGCCGACACTTTGATGTCGCCGACCGGCAGCTCGATGGTGTGCTCGCGGAAACGGTCCAGGCGCGGCCACGGATCGACCGGCAGGAATTCGCCGTCCACGCGCAGGTGCGTGTTGCCGCGCGCCTTGGCCCACTTGGCGAGGTCGGTGTAGACGCCCTTGCGGTTGACCACCAGCGGCGCCAGCAGCCCCACGTGCTGGCCCTTGTAGTCGCGCAGCAATTGCGCGGCGATGGACTCGGGGCTTTGCGAAGTGACCGGCGTGCCGTCGTGGATGCAATGCTGGATGCCCAGCTTCACGTACATCAGGCGCAGGAAGTGCCAGACCTCGGAGGTGGTCGCCACCGTGCTCTTGCGCCCGCCGCGCGACAGGCGCTGCTCGATCGCCACCGTGGGTGGAATGCCGTACACCGCATCCACCTCGGGGCGCCCGGCCGGCTGCACGATGGAGCGCGCGTAGGCGTTGAGCGATTCGAGATAGCGGCGCTGCCCTTCATGGAACAGGATGTCGAAGGCCAGCGTGGACTTGCCCGAGCCGGACACGCCCGTGACCACGTTGAACTTGCCGTGCGGGATATCGACGTTGAGCGCCTTGAGGTTGTGTTCGTGCGCATTGACGATGCGCACCACGTCCTCGCCCTCCACGGCGCGGCGCTCGCGCGCGGCGCGCAGCGCGGCCTGCAGCGGCACGCCTTCGTCTTCCAGGGCGAAGGCGTGGCCGATGGCGCGATCGTAGTGCAGCAGCGCCTGGCCGGTATGGGAGCTGGCGCACTTGCGCACGTCCTGCGGCGTGCCCACGCACAGCACCTCGCCGCCGGCGTCGCCGCCCTCGGGGCCGAGGTCGATGATCCAGTCGGCCGCGCGCACCACGTCGAGGTTGTGCTCGATCACGATCAGCGAGTGGCCGCCGTCGAGCAGCTTGCCGAACGCGCGCATCAGCTTGGCGATGTCGTCGAAATGCAGGCCGGTGGTGGGCTCGTCGAACATGAACAGCCGGCCTTCGTGCGCCAGCGGCTTGTTGCGCGACGACATGGCGCTCTGCGCGGTCTCGGCCAGGTAGCCGGCCAGCTTGAGGCGCTGCGCCTCGCCGCCGGACAGCGTGGGCACGGGCTGGCCCAGCTTCACGTACTCCAGGCCCACATCGACGATGGGCTGCAGCACGCGCAGCACCGCCGCGTCGCCGGCGAACAGCGCCACCGCCTCGCTCACGGTCAGCTCCAGCACGTCGGCCACGCTCAGCAGGCGCGCGGGCTCGCCCGGCAATGCGCGCTCGATCTTCACTTCGAGGATCTCGGCGCGGTAGCGGCGCCCATCGCAGTCGGGACAGCGCAGGTAGACGTCGGAGAGGAACTGCATCTCCACGTGCTCGAAGCCGGAGCCGCCGCAGGTGGGGCAGCGCCCGTCGCCCGAGTTGAAGCTGAACATGCCGGCGGTATAGCTGCGCTGCAGCGCCATCGGCGCCTTGGCGAACAGCTTGCGGATCTCGTCGAAGGCGCCGACGTAGCTGGCCGGGTTGGAGCGCGCGGTCTTGCCGATCGGCGACTGGTCGACGAAGACCACGTCGCTGACCTGCTCGGCGCCCGCCAGGTGGCGGAACGCGCCCGGCGCGTCGGTGGACTTGCCGAAATGGCGCGCCATGGCGGGATGCAGCACGTCCTGCAGCAGCGTGGACTTGCCCGAGCCGGACACGCCGGTCACGCACACCAGGCGCTGCAGCGGGATCTCCACGGTGACGTCGCGCAGGTTGTGCTCGGTGGCGCCTTCCAGCACGATGCGCGGCGTGGTGCTGTCCACCGGGCGCGGCGCCCAGGCGGAAAGATCGGTCACCTGGCGGCGCCCCGCGAGATACTCGCCGGTGAGCGTGCCGGAGGCGCGGATATCGCCCGGCGTGCCGTCATAGATGATATTGCCGCCGCGCTCGCCGGGGCCGGGGCCCATGTCGATCAGGCGGTCGGCGGCCAGCATCACGGAAGGGTCGTGCTCCACCACCACCAGCGTGTTGCCGGCGTCGCGCAGGCGCTGCATGGCCTCGACGATGCGGTTGAGGTCGCGCGGGTGCAGGCCGATGCTGGGCTCGTCGAGCACGAACAGCGTCTTCAYCAGCGAAGTGCCCAGCGCCGTGGTCAGGTTGATGCGCTGCACCTCGCCGCCGGACAGCGTGCGGCTCTGGCGGTCCAGCGTAAGGTAGCCCAGGCCCACGTCGCACAGGTATTTCAGGCGCGTGCGCACTTCGGCCAGCAGCAGCTTGAGCGCGTCGTCGAGCATCAGGCTCGGCAGCGTGAGCTCATCGAAGAATTTGCGGATGCGCTCGATCGGCATCAGCATCAGGTCGTGCACGGTCAGGCCCGGCAGCGCCTCGAGCTGGCCGCGCTCCCAGTCCACGCCACGCGGCAGGAAGCGCCGCGCGGGGGCGCACACCGCATCGGCGCCGGCCTTGCTGCCCAGGCGCCACAACAGCGCCTCGGTCTTCAGGCGCGCGCCGCCGCAGGTCTCGCACGGGGTGTAGCTGCGGTACTTCGACAGCAGCACGCGGATATGCATCTTGTAGGCCTTCGACTCGAGGTAGTCGAAGAAGCGCTTGACGCCGTACCAGTGCGTGTTCCACTTGCCGTTCCAGTCGGGCGAACCGTCGATGACCCAGGCGCGCTCGGCCGCGGTGAGGCTGGACCACGCTACGTCGCGCGGGATGCCGGCCTTGGCCGCGTAGCGCATCAGGTCGTCCTGGCATTCCTTCCAGGCCGGCGTCTGCATCGGCTTGATGGCGCCGTCGCGCAGGCTCTTGCGCTCGTCCGGGATCACCAGGCCGAGGTCGACGCCGATCACGCGGCCGAAGCCGCGGCAGGTCTCGCAGGCGCCGTAGGCGGAGTTGAACGAGAACAGCGCCGGTTGCGGGTCGGCGTAGCGGATATCGCTTTCCGGGCTGTGCAGGCCGGTGGAGAAGCGCCACACCTGCGGCTCGGCGGCGGCGGTGTCGTCGCCGCCGGCGTTCAGCACATAGACGTTGACGCGGCCAGCGCCACGCTTGAGCGAGGCCTCGATGGCCTCGAGCGCGCGCACCTTTTCCGTGTTGCCCAGGCGGAAGCGGTCGGCCACCACATCGAGCACCTTGCGCGGGCCGGTGGGCGACTCGACCACGCGCTGCGCCTGCACGCGCGTGTAGCCGCTCACCGACAGCCACTGCTCGATCTCGGCCTCGGTGGTGGTCTCCGGCAGCTCCACCGGGAAGGTCACCACCAGGCGCGGGTCGTCCTGCGCGGCGCGCGCCTGCAGCTCGGCGTAGATGGTCTCGGGCGAGTCGTGGCGCACCGGCTGCGCGGTCTTGCGGTCGAACAGCTCGGCCGCGCGCGCGTAGAGCAGCTTCAAGTGATCGTTCAGCTCGGTCATGGTGCCGACCGTGGAGCGCGAGCTGCGCACCGGGTTGGTCTGGTCGATGGCGATGGCCGGCGGCACGCCGTCCACGCGGTCCACCTGCGGCCGGTCCATGCGGTCGAGGAACTGGCGCGCGTAGGCGCTGAAGGTCTCGACGTAGCGGCGCTGCCCTTCGGCATAGAGCGTGTCGAACACCAGGCTCGACTTGCCCGACCCGGACGGTCCCGTCACCACGGTCATTTCACCGGTGTGCAGGTCGAGGTCGAGATTCTTGAGATTGTGCTGACGGGCTCCGCGGATGCGGATGACACCGGATGACATGGATTGCGTCCTTATGACTTGCGGTTTGCGGGCGGCTTGCGGGGGCTTGAGACGGAAAGCCGGCCGCGCAGGCGAGTGGCGCCGGCGCCACGCTGCACGCGGTATGGATACGGTCAGGCCGCTATCCTATCCCGAAGGGCGGCAGCGTGCCGCGCCCCAGCGTGTGGCGCTGACATCTCCTGACAGTACGCTGTCAGGAGGAAATGGGGACGAATACGCGAAAAGGAAGCGTGGCGGCGCCGCCCGCAGCCCGCGGAAGCCGCAAAAGCCGCAACACAGCCGGAATCCAGGCGGAACTCAGCTTTCTTCCCTGGGCATCTGCGAGACGACGAACTCATGCTCGGCGGTGTTCAGCGTCGAGACCCGCCATTCCACCGCTTGCCGGTGGAAGGAAAACGCCACGCGGTGGATCCGCATCAGCGGCGCGCCCGGCTCCACCCCCAGCAGGGCCTGCTCCCGCTCGGTCGCCAGCACCGAGCGCAGGCGCTCTTCGGTCTGGATCACGTTGACCCCGAAGGCTTCCTGGTAGAAGTTGTACAGCGTATTGGGCCGGCCGCGCAGCATCGCCTCGCCCAGGCCGGGAAACAAGCGCTCCGGCAGCACGATGTCGTCGATCATCACGGGACGTTCGTCCAGCGACAGCACGTTGGTGAAGTGCAACGCGCGCTCGCCGGCCTCGAGCCCGAGCAACGCGCATACGCTCTTGTCGGCCCTGGCCTTGCGGAACGACTCCAGCTCCACCGTCGGGTAGCCGCGATGGCCGTCCTCGTGGATCACCTTGAAGAAGCGGAAGAAATGATCGTCGCGCCGGTGCGTGGCGACGAAGGTGCCGCGGCCCTGATGCCGGATCAGCAGGTTCTCCGCCACCAGTTCGTCGATGGCCTTGCGCAGCGTGCCGATGGACACGCCGAAGCGTTCGACCAGTTTCTTCTCCGACGGTATCGCTTCGCCGGGCTTCCATTCRCCGTCCGCCAGCGCCTGCAGCGCTTGCCGTTTCACGTCCTTGTACAGCACGCCGCCGGGGGGAGGGATATCTCGCAGGTTGCTCATGGCTTGGTGATATTTCTGGATACATCGAATGTACCAGAGATTCACTCATACAACTCATACATATGACATAGTTGACATGAAGGAATTCCCCTCCTATTCTTTGCTTCATCGGTCGCCGCCCAAAACATGCTGCGCCGTAACAAAACCCACAGGAGGAGCAATGATTCACGTTGTGCTGCACGATGCAAAAGACACCGTCGCCGTCGCGGTGGTCGAGGGGATCCAGGCCGGGACCGAGCTGAACGCCTGGATCATGGACGAGGACAAGATCATCTCGGTGGTGGCCAAGCAGGCCATCCCGATCGGGCACAAGGTGGCGCTGCGCGACATGGGCGTGGGCGAGACGGTCTACAAGTACGGCATCGACATCGGCAAGGTGGTCGCCGCCATCAAGGCCGGCGACCATGCCCATGTCCACAACATCAAGACCAAGCGCTGGTAAGCCGCGCCCGCCTTCCCCGCTCGTCCCCCGTACAACATACCGAGAGAACATCCAATGTCCGTCATCGACAACCAGACCACCTTCCGGGGCTATCGCCGCGACAACGGCCGCGTCGGCGTGCGCAACCACGTCATCATCCTGCCGCTGGACGACCTCTCCAACGCCGCGGCCGAAGCCGTCGCCGTCGCCATCAAGGGCACCATGGCGATCCCGCACCCGTACGGCCGCCTGCAGTTCGGGCCCGACCTCGACCTGCACTTCCGCACCCTGATCGGCGCGGGCAGCAATCCCAACGTGGCCGCCGTCGTGGTGATCGGTATCGAAGACGGATGGACCAAGAAGGTGGTGGACGGTATCGCCAGGACCGGCAAGCCGGTGGTGGGCTTCGGCATCGAAGGCCACGGCGACCACGACACCATCATGCGCGCCTCGCGGGCCGCCAAGGAGTTCGTGCAGTACGCCACCGCGCTGGAACGCGTGGAATGCCCGATCAGCGACCTGTGGGTGTCGACCAAGTGCGGCGAGTCCGATACCACCTCCGGCTGCGGCGCCAACCCGACCGTCGGCAACGCCTTCGACAAGCTGCACCCGCTCGGCACCACGCTGGTGTTCGGCGAGACCTCCGAACTCACCGGCGGCGAGCACATCGTGGCCGCGCGCTGCGCCAATGCCAAGGTCCGCGAAGAGTTCATGATGATGTTCAACCGCTACCAGGGCATGATCGACCGCTGGAAGACCACCGACCTGTCCGAGTCGCAGCCGACCAAGGGCAATATCGCTGGCGGCCTGACCACCATCGAGGAAAAGGCGCTGGGCAACATCCAGAAGATCGGCAAGAAGTGCACCGTCGACGGCGTGCTGGACAAGGCCGAGGAACCGACCGGCCCCGGGCTCTGGTTCATGGACTCCTCCTCCGCCGCCGCCGAAATGGTCACGCTGTGCGCCGCCGCGGGCTATGTCGTGCACTTCTTCCCGACCGGCCAGGGCAATGTCATCGGCAACCCGATCGTGCCGGTCATCAAGCTGTGCGCCAATCCGCGCACCGTGCGCCTGATGAGCGAGCACATGGACGTGGACTGCTCCGGCCTGCTGCAGCGCGAGCAGACGCTGGACGAGACCGGCGACAAGCTGCTCGAATGCATGATGGCCACCATCAACGGGCGCTGGACCGCCGCCGAGGCGCTGGGCCACCGCGAGTTCGTGCTCACGCGCATCCACGAGTCCGCCTGATGAAACAGGTCTGCATCAGCGAGTTCATGGACGCCGATGCGGTGGCGGTGCTGGACCGTTGCGTCCGGCTGCGCTACCAGCCGGACTGGGTCGACCAGCGCGATGCCCTGCTCGGCGCGCTGGGACAGGCCGATGCGCTGATCGTGCGCAACCGCACCCGGGTCGACACCGAGCTGCTCGACGCCGCCCCGGCGTTGCGCGTGGTCGGCCGGCTCGGGGTGGGGCTCGACAATATCGACGTCAGGTCCTGCGAGGCGCGCGGCATCCGCGTGATCCCCGCCACCGGCGCCAACGCGCGCTCGGTGGCCGAGTACGTGGTCACGACCGCGCTGCTGCTGATGCGCGGGGCCTACCTGAGCCACGCCGGCATGGTGGCAGGCAAGTGGCCGCGCGCGCGCCTGTCCGAAGGCCATGAAGCCCTCGGCAGGACGCTCGGGCTGGTCGGCTTCGGCGATATCGGCCGGCTGACGGCGCGGCTCGCCACGGCGCTGGGCATGCGGGTGGTGGCGCACGACCCGATGTTGCCCGGCGACCATCCGGCGTGGCGCGAGACCGGCGCGACCCCGCTGGCACTGGAGGCATTGCTGGCCACCGCCGACGCGGTGAGCCTGCACGTGCCGCTGGTGCCGGCCACGCGCCACCTGATCGACGCGAAGCGCCTGCGCGCCATGAAACGCGGCGCGGTCCTCATCAACACCGCGCGCGGCGGGGTGGTCGACGAGGCCGCGCTGGCGGCGGCGCTGCACGAGGGCTGGCTGGCGGGCGCGGCGCTCGACGTCTTCGAGACGGAACCGCTGGGCGCCGCCAGCGTGCTGGCCGACGCGCCGAACCTGGTGCTGACGCCGCATATCGCCGGCGTCAGCCACGAGGCCAACGTGCGCGTATCGATGATGATCGCGGACGCGGTCAGGAACGCACTGGGAGTCACCGTATGACGATGTATCGTGCAGAAGAACTGGTACGCCGCGCCACGCAGGCCCTGCGCCATGCCGGCGCCGGCGCGGCGCAGGCCGAACCGACCGCGCGCGCGCTGGTGCAGGCTGACCTCGCCGGCCTGCCCTCGCACGGCGTGTCGCGCGTGCCCATGTACGTGGCGCACCTGCGCCACCGGCGCGTCAACGGCGACGCGCAGCCCGTCATCGCGCGGCAGACGCCGGGCTCCACGCTGGTCGATGCGCAGGCGGGCTTTGCCTTTCCCGCCTGCGCGCTGGCCGTGTCGGCCGCCGTGGCGAGCGCGCGCGAATGCGGCATCGGCGCCGGCGTGGTGACCAACAGCCATCACTTCGGCGCGGCGGCGCTGCATCTCGATCCCGTGGCGCAGGCCGGCATGATCGGCATCGCCATGGGCAATTCGCCCGCGGCCATGCCCGCCTGGGGCGGCAGCAAACCCCTGTTCGGCACCAATCCGATCGCCGCGGTGTTCCCGCGCAAGGATGCCGAGCCGCTGGTCATCGACCTGTCGCTGTCCGAGGTGGCGCGCGGCAAGATCATGGTCGCGGCCAAGCAGGGCAAGCCCATTCCCCTGGGCTGGGCGCTCGATGCCGAAGGCAGGCCCACCACCGACGCCCAGGCCGCCTTGCGCGGCTCGATGCTGCCGGCGGGCGGCGTCAAGGGCGCCATGCTGGCCCTGATGGTGGAACTGCTGATCGTGTCGCTGGCCGGCGCCCGCTTTGGCGCGGAAGCCGACTCGTTCTTCGAGGACGCGGGCAACCAGCCGCGTATCGGCCAGTTGTTCCTGGCCTTCAACCCGGCCGGCTTCGCCGGCGACGCCACTTACCACGCCCGGCTCGAAACCCTGATCGCGGCTATGCTGTCGGACCGCGGCACGCGCGTGCCCGGCGCGCGGCGCACCGACGCGCAGGCGCGCGCGCGCGAGCACGGCATCGACATTCCGGAAGCCCTCGACAAGGAGCTGCAAACCCTCTCGCAAGCCTGACCGCACAACATGCACGGCGCCCGCCAGAAGGCGCCGGTCCCACCCCAGGAGACAACATGAATTGCACCTTCGTCCGACGCATTGCCGGCTCGTCGCTGGTACTGCTTGCGCTGCTGGCGGTACCGGCCGGCGCGAGCAACGCGCCCGCACCCTTCCCGGCCAAGCCGGTCCGCTATGTCGTGCCGTTTGCAGCAGGCGGCCTGACCGACATCTCGGCGCGGCAGGTCGGCCAGTACCTGGCCGAGGAATGGAAGCAGCCGGTGGTGGTGGAGAACAAGCCTGGCGGCAACGCGAATATCGGCGCGGCGGAAGTCGCCCGCGCCGGCGCGGACGGCTATACCTGGCTGGCGGTGACGCTGGCGCATTCGTCCAATGTGTCGCTGTTCCCGCGCCTGCCCTTCAATATGCAGAAGGACCTGGTGCCGGTCGCGCGCATCGCCTCGTCGCCGATGATGGTGGTGGTGCCGGCCAGCTCGCCGGTCAAGTCCCTCAAGGACCTCGCCGAAGCGGCGCGCAAGGGCCGCCTGAGCGCCGGCTCGAGCGGCAATGGGACGCCTCCGCACCTGGCGCTGGCGCTGTTCGAGCGGCTCAGCAAGACCAGCATCGTCCATGTGCCCTACAAGGGCGGCACCCCCTCCCTCACCGACCTGATCGGCGGGCAGATCGACGTGGTGTTCTCCAATTTCCCGGAATCGCTGCAGAACGTGAAGGGCGGCAAGCTGCGCGCCCTGGCCGTGACGACGCGCGAGCGCCATCCCTTGATGCCGGACGTGCCGACCGTGGCCGAGGCCGGCTTCCCGGATCTCATCGTCGAGAACTGGACCGGCCTGATGATGCCGGCGGGCACGCCGCAGGCAGTGATCGACAAGGTCGGCAACTCGGTGACGAAGATGCTGGAGGACAAGGGCGTGCGCGATCGCATCATCGCCAGCGGCTTCACGCCGGCGCCGCTGGCGAGCGCGGCCTTCGCGACCTACTTCAACAGTGAAGTCGCGCGCTGGGCCAGGCTGATCAAGGAACAGGACATCCACGCCGACTGACCCCGGCGCGTCCTCGCGGCGGGTATCACGAGGCTGTGCGCCGCGCGTGCACGGTCTGTGCCGGCTTGCCGCCGCGAATGGCCCCACTGTGCCGGAAGTATCCCTTGATGACGTCGGTGAATGCCGTGCGCGCATGTGTCGTGCGCTCCAGCAACCCTACGTGGCGCCACACGTCGATACCCTCGAGCGGCACCAGGCGCAGCAGGCTGTCGCCCTCCCACGTGACATTGGCAAGGCGCGGCACGATCGATACGCCAAAGCCCTGGCGAACCAGTTCGATGATCGCTTCGTTCGAGTTCAACTGCATGCTCTCATTCACCGTGACGCCACACCGGTCCAGTACCTCCTGCACCAGGTTGCCTGTCCACGTGCCCGGCTCGAAGCGGATGAAGGGCGCTTCGCGTAGGATCTCCATGCCCTCCCCGGGCAGGAAGAAATGCGGGTGGCGCGGCACGATCAGCACCATCGGCTCCGTGTACAGCTCGGTCCATACCAGGTTCGCGGCCAGGGCGCGCGGCGAGCGCGTAACCACCGCGGCGTCCAGTTCGCCCTGCTCGACCTTGAGGGCAAAAGCGGCCGAGAGGCCGGCGAACAGGCGCACGTCGAGCCGCGGGTGTTCCTGCTTGATGGTCCACAGTGCGTCGGCGAACGCGCCCATCAGCACCGACACCAGCGCGCCCACCAGCACCGTCCCCGACAGGCCGTCTTCCCGCCCGGCCGCAAGCGCCTCGTACCGCTGCACCAGCGCCTCGAGCTCCGGGACCATGCTGCGCCCGGCGGGATTGAGAATCGCGGCGCGCGCGCTGCGGTCAAACAACTGGCAGTTCAGGTCCTCCTCGAGCGCGCGGATCTGCAGCCCGACRGCCGCGGGCGTGAGTCCGACCTGCTTGCCCGCGGCTGCCAGCGTGCCGTACCGGGCCACTGCCAGGAAGGTCTTGATGGTACGGATGGAAGGCATCGGCGCGGCTCCAGGCAAGCGGCAAGCGGGATGCGCCTGCGCAAGAAGCGGCACGCGCGAACGCAAAGGTTTTCTTTATCTGGACAAGAGAATTACTAGCTTTTTGTTCGCAACGCAATCCGAAACAATACGAAAAGAAGAGCGAGCAGACCGGTCCCCGGCGCCCAAGGCCGCGGCGCACTGAACACCACCCCCGAGACGATCCCCATGACAACACTCAACGTTCGTGTATGGCGCGGCAATGAGGACGGCGAGTTCGTCGTCTACACGGTGCCGCGCAACGCCAGCCAGACCATCCTCGATGTGGTGACCTACATCCAGCGTCATCTCGAACCGGACCTGGGCTACCGCTTCGCATGCCGCGTCGGCATGTGCGGCTCCTGCGCCATGACCGTCAACGGCAAGGCTTGCTGGACCTGCCGCACGCACGTCGCGAAAGTCGCGAAAGGCAATGCGCTGGAGATCGCCCCGCTGTCGAACCTGCCGGTGATCAAGGACCTGGCGACGGACATGAGCACGTTCTTCGACAAGTGGGCTGCCGCGAAGGGACAGTTCAAGGGTGCGGCGACGCGGCACGACCCGTTCGCAAGCGTCGCGCCGGCCTCGCCCGAGCGCAAGGCCGCCGATGCCGGCATCGAGTGCATCGGCTGCGGGGTCYGCTACGCCTCCTGCGATGTGGTCGGCTGGCGCCCCGACTATCTCGGGCCGGCCGCGCTGAACCGCGCATGGACGCTGGTCAACGACGTGCGCGACGTGCGGGGCGCCGAGCGCCTGCGCGCGGTTGCCGGCGACGCCGGTTGCCACAGCTGCCACACGCAAGGCTCGTGCACCGAGCGATGCCCCAAGCAGCTTGCGCCGACCGCCGCCATCGCCGGCCTCAAGCACAAGGTCGCCAAGGCCGCCATGAAGGGGGAGCTATGAACGAGACCCTGTCGGTCGCCACCCAGGCCAGGCTCTGGTACTGGCAGCGCCTCAGCGCCATGGTGCTGGCACTGTGCGTGGTGGGGCATATCGCCGTGATCATGGTCGCCGTGCGTGGCGGCTTGTCCGGCGCCGAGGTGCTGGCGCGCACGCGCGGCAACTGGCTGTTCGGCGCCTTCTACGCCTGTTTCGTGCTGGCCTGTACCGTGCACGTGCCGGTCGGCCTGATGCGCATCGCCGAGGAATGGCTGGCCTGGCGCTCGCGCAGCGTGGTCGCCGCCGCGTGGCTGTTCGGCGCGTTGCTGGCCTGCGCCGGCCTGCGCGCGGTCTACGCGGTGGTGATGCCATGAAGAAGAACGACATGCGCGCGCGCAACCACGCCGCCTACTGGGCCTTCCTGATCCACCGGCTGTCGGGCCTCGGGCTCGCGCTTTTCCTGCCGCTGCACTTCTGGGCGCTCGGGCAAGCCATCCATGGCGAGGCGGCCCTCGACGGCTTCCTCAGGCTCGCCGACAACCCCTTGTTCAAGGCCGGCGAGTGGGGCCTGGTGATCCTGCTGTCGCTCCACCTGATGGGCGGCATCCGCCTGTTGCTGATCGAGTTCCGGCCATGGACCGGCCTGCGCAAGGACTGGATCGCGCTCAGTCTCGGCGCCGGGCTGTGCACTGGCCTGGCGTTCATGCTTTCGCTGTTTTCGTAGGCCGACCACGATGAGCGCCGCCGCATGAAGCGGCGCCATTTCCACCTGCACAAAAGGAGACCGCAATGACGTTGTCCGCATCATCCACAAGCCGCAGGATCTGGGCTTCGCTTAGCCTGTGCGCCGCCACGGCGCTCTGCGTCGGGAGCGCCCGCGCCGATACGTGGCCCAGCAAGCCGGTCACGATGATCGTTCCCTTCGCGGCGGGCGGCAGCACCGACGTGCTCGGACGCGTGGTCGGCCAGAAGCTGGGCGAAATGTGGAAGCAGAGCGTGGTGATCGAAAACCGGCTGGGCGCGGGCGGCGCGGTCGGCGCGCAGGTGACGGCAAAAGCCCCGGCCGACGGCTACACGATGATGCTGGCCTCCGGCAGCATGTTCACCGTCAACCAGTACATCTACCAGCGACTGCCCTATAGCGCGAGGGACTTCGCCTTCATCACCAGCGTGGCGAGCGGGCCCATGCTGGTGGTCGTGAACCCGGGCCTGCCCGCCAGGAACCTGAAGGAGCTGGTCGCGCTGGCGAAGTCGCAGCCGGGCAAGCTCAACTTCGGCTCCGCCGGCACCGGCAGCCAGGTCCACATGGCGGGCGAGGCGTTCGCCGATGCCGCCGGCGTCAATATCACGCACGTTCCCTACAAGGGCGAATCGCTGGCCTACAACGACCTGATGGCCGGGCAGCTCCAGCTGATGGTGGGCAATATCGCGGCCGCGTCGCAGTTCGTGAAGGGCGGCAAGCTGCGCGCGCTCGCGGTCACCGGCACCGAACGCTCGCCGATGCTGCCCGACGTGCCTACCGCGACCGAAGCCGGCCTCACGGGCCTGGAAAACGTCACGGGCTGGTTCGGCTTCGTCATGCCGGCCGGCACCCCGCCCGACATCCTCAGCAAGGTCCAGCAAGACACCGTCAAGGTGCTGGCCGATCCCGACACCCAGGCGCGCCTGCTTGCGCAGGGCATGAAGCCGGTCGGCAACACGCCGCAGCAACTGGGCACGGCCATCGCCGCGGAATCGCTGCGGTGGGAGAAGGTCGTCAGGAACCGCAACCTCACTGCCAACTGAGCGCCAACTGAGCGCCAACCTAGCGCCAGCCGGGCGCGAGACAAAACGCAGGACCGGCGCGCCGGCGAGCGCCGGCAACCATCGCAGCCAAGCATCGGGGACCAGCATGCAAATCAATCTTTCCGCCCTGGAGGACACGGCCAGGGAACTGTATATCCGCGCGCTGAAGATCCTGCCGCCCGACGTCAAGGCGGGCATCGGGCGCCTGCAGGCGCAGGAAACCTCGGCCACGGCGCGCAGCGTCCTGGCCACCATGAGCAAGAACATCGCCATTGCGGAGCAGACCGACAACCTGCTGTGCCAGGACACCGGCGTGCCGATCTACAACATGGTGATCGGCACCGGCGTCGCGGTCGACGGGCATGCATTCAAGCAGGCCAYCCGCCGCGGCTGCGAGCGCGCCACGCGCGAACATCCGCTGCGCTCGTCGGTGGTGCACCCGCTGACGCGCCAGAACAACCATACCTCCTGCGGCATCGAGGTGCCGGTGATCCATATCGACTTCGACGACACGCCCGGCCGGCTGACGTTGGAGATGGTGCCCAAGGGCAGCGGCTCGGAGAACAACTCCTTCCTCAAGATGGCGATTCCCGCCGAGGGCATCGATGCGATCAAGACCTTCGTGATCGACAGCGTGATCGCCGCAGGCGGCAAGACCTGCCCGCCGACGATCGTCGGCGTCGGCCTGGGCGGCACTTCGGACCTGTGCGTGGCGCTCGCCAAGCGCGCCGCCACGCGCGCGCTCGGCACGCGCTGCGCCGACCCCGCGGGCGCGGCGCTGGAAGCCGAGCTGTCGCTGGCAGTCAACCGGCTCGGCGTGGGCCCGCAGGGCCTGGGCGGCGATGCGACCGCCTATGCGGTGCATATCGAGCTGGCCTCCACGCACATCACCATGAACCCCATCGCCGTCAACATGCAGTGCCACTCCGCGCGCCGCGCGAGTGCCACCTTCAGCGCTGACGGCGTCAGCTACGGATTCTGACCATGGCGCACTACGAACTCTCCATGCCCGTGACCGAGGAACAGGTCCGCCGGCTGCGCGTCAACGACACCGTGACCTTGCAGCAGACCCTGTTCGGCATCCGCGACGCCACCCAGATCCACATGTTCGACCGGCAGCGCACCACGCGCTTCGACCTCGCCGGCCACGCCGTGATCCACACCGCGCCCAATGTCCGCAAGGTGCCCGCCAGCGCCGAGCACCCCGCCGGCTACCAGCCGGTGTGCATCGGCACCACCACCTCGGACCGCATGGAGCGCTTCACCCAGCCGCTGATGCGCCGGTGCGGGGTGCGCATGATCGTGGGCAAGGGCGGCATGCGCGAGGATTCGCTCGCGGCGTTCGGCGAACTGGGCGGTGCGTACCTGGCCATCATCGGCGGCACCGCCGCGCTCGAGACCACATGGGTCGAGCAGATCGAGGACGTCGATCTCGACGACCTCAACCCGGAATCGCTGTGGAAGTTCAGGATCCGTGATTTCGGGCCCCTGCTGGTGGCCATGGACAGCCACGGCCAGAGCCTCTATACCGCCGTCAGGCAGAACACCGCCGACCAGCGCGCCGCCGTGCTGGCCAGCCTTGGAGTGGCAAAGCCATGAAAATCACACGACTGCAGACCGATGTGCTGATCCTCGGTTCCGGCGGGGCGGGCCTGTTCGCCGCCCTGCACGCGCACCAGAACGCGCCGGAACTCTCGATCACCGTGGCGGTGAAGGGGCTGCTCGGCAAGTGCGGCTGCACCCGCATGGTCCAGGGCGGCTACAACGTGGCGCTGGCGCAGGGCGATTCGGTCGAGCGCCACTTCATGGACACCGTGGAAGGCAGTAAATGGCTGTCCGACCAGGAGCTGGCCTGGACGCTGGTCACCAAGGCGGTGGAGCGCATCCACGAACTCGAGAACGAACTGGGCTGCTTCTTCGACCGCAACCCCGACGGCACGGTCCACCAGAAGGCCTTCGCCGGGCAGACCTTCGACCGCACCGTGCACAAGGGCGACCTGACCGGCATCGAGATCATCAACCGGCTGGCCGAGCAGGTCTGGAGCCGCGGCATCGGCCGGCTGGAGGAGCACCGCGCGGTCGAGCTGATCAAGACCCCCGATGGCCAGGCATTGGCCGGCGTGCTGATGATCGACATGCGCAGCGGCGAGTTCGTCTTCGTGCAGGCCAAGGCGGTGCTGCTGGCCACCGGCGGCGGCCCGACCATGTACAAATTCCACACGCCATCGGGCGACAAGAGCTGCGACGGCCTGGCGATGGCGCTGCGCGCCGGGCTGCCCCTGCGCGACATGGAGATGGTGCAGTTCCACCCCACCGGGCTGCTGGCCGGCACGGACACGCGCATGACCGGCACGGTGCTCGAAGAGGGCTTGCGCGGCGCCGGCGGCTACCTGCTGAACGGGAGCAAGGAACGCTTCATGCACAACTACGATGCGCGCGGCGAGCGTGCCACGCGCGACATCGTCTCGCGCGGGATCTACGCCGAGATGCGTGCCGGCCGGACTTCGCCCAACGGCGGCGTCTATATCCAGATGGGGCATCTCGGCCCGGACAAGGTGCGCAAGCAGTTCAAGGGCATGGTGGAGCGTTGCGGCGACTGCGGCTTCGATCTCGCGGGCGACCTCGTCGAGGTGGTGCCGACCGCCCACTACATGATGGGCGGCCTGCAGTTCCGTCCCGACTGCAGCACCGAACTGCACGGCCTGTTCGCCGCCGGCGAGGATACCGGCGGCGTGCATGGCGCGAACCGGCTCGGCGGCAACGGGGTCGCCAACTCGACCGTGTTCGGCGGCATCGCCGGCGACAGCATGGCAGCCTGGACCCGCCGCAACGGGGCGCTGCGCGCGCCCGATGAAGCCGCCATCGCGGCCGCTGTCGCGGCCATGGAGGCGCCCTTCGGCCAGCGGCCGGGCAGTCTCGAACCGGTCCGCGAGGCGCTCTTCGACTGCATGTGGGACGAAGTAGGCATCATGCGCACGCGCGATGGCCTGCTGCGGGCCCGTCATCGCCTCGCGGAGCTGGAGCGCACGCTGCTGGCCACCGGCGTGGCCGACGGCCAGCGCGGGTTCAACGTCACCTGGCATGACTGGATGAACCTCAGGAGCCTGATCGGCGTTAGCCAGGCCATCGTGGAAGCCGCGCTCTCACGCGAAGACTCGCGCGGGGCGCATTTCCGCGAAGACTTCCCGGCCACCGGCGACCTGCCAGGCTCCAGCTTCACCGTGGTGCGCCAGCGCGGCGGCACGCTGCAACTGACCCGCTCACCCGTGCAGTTCACCCGCGTCGCTCCGGGGCAGACGATTCTGGAGGAGGAGGCGGCCTGAGGAAAGTCCGGAGGTGGAGGAGAGCTGAAGAAGAGATGACGGCGCTGGTCGGCAACCTCAAGGGTGGCAAACTGCGGGCTGTGGTGACCACTTCGCCGCAGCGCCTGCCGGCCCTGCCCGAGGTGCCGATGGCAAGCGAGGCCGGGCACCCCCCGGCGGCGCTCAACGTCGAAGCCCTGGTCATCATGTACGAGCAACCCGGCAAATCCCTCGATATCCAGCTCAAGCAGGAAAGCAAATGGCGAAGTCTCACCGCGGCGCAGACGCGCTCGCCGGCACGCTGGCACAGGCCGGCGTCAAGCGCATATTCACCTTGTCGGGCAATCACATCATGCCGGTCTTCGACGCCTGCCTCGACGCCGGCGTCGGGCTGCTGCACACGCGCCACGAGGCCGCCACCGTGCACATGGCCGATGCCTGGGCGCGCCTGACCGGCGAGTTCGGCGTGGCCATGGTCACCGGCGGGCCCGGCCACGCCAATGCGGTCTCCGCGCTCTACACCGCGCAGATGTCGGAGTCGCCGCTGGTGTTGCTGTCGGGCCATGCGCCGAACCGGCAGCACGGCTTCGGCGCCTTCCAGGAAATGCGCCAGGCCGAGATGGCGGCGCCGGTAGCCAAGGCAGCCTGGACCTGCGCCGGCGCGGACAGCATCGCCGCCGACATGGCGCTGGCCATGCAGATCGCGGCCTCCGGCCGGCCCGGCCCGGTGCACCTGAGCCTGCCCACCGATGCGCTGGAGGACGCCGTGCGGGAGGCCGGCGTGCCCGCCTCCATCGCCGTCCCGGCGCACGCGCCCGCGCTCGCTGCGCAGGACGCATCCGCCGTGCTGTCGGCGCTGGCGGGCGCGCGGCGCCCGCTGATCCTTGCCGGCCCGGCCTGGCTGACCGCGCGCGCACGCGTGCGCACCGCCGAGCTGGAGGCGCGCACGGGCATTCCCGTGGTCGGCATGGAGAGCCCGCGCGGCAACAACGATCCCAGCCTCGGTGCATTCGYGCAGATGCTGGCGCAGGCCGACTGCGTGCTGTTGCTGGGCAAGCGCCTCGACTTCACGCTCAGGTTCGGCGGCGCGCCCGCCTTTGCGGCCGACTGCAGCTTCCTGCAGATCGATGCTGACGAGAGCGAGCTCGCGCGCAGCCGCCGCGCCGCCGGCGACCGCCTGCGCTTCGCACGGCGCGCGGACGTCGGCAGCGCCATCGCGCAGCTCGTGGCCGGAGCAAGCGGGCCGCAGCGGCACCGCGCGTGGCTGGACGAAGTGGCGGCCGCCATCCGCTACCGGCCCGATGCATGGAACACCGCCACGGCCGCCGGGGCGCTGCACCCGGTCCAGGTATGCCGCCCGCTGCAAGCCATCCTGGATAGCCACCCGGATGCGGTGCTGGTGTCCGACGGCGGCGAGTTCGGGCAGTGGGCGCAGGCGTGCCTGCATGCGCCGCACCGCGTCATCAACGGGCCCGCGGGCGCCATCGGCGCGGGCCTGCCGATGGCGCTGGCGGCACGGCTGGCGCAGCCGGATGCGCCAGTGATCGCCATGATGGGCGACGGCACCACCGGCTTCCATGTCGCGGAGTTCGATACCGCGGTGCGCTACGGCTTGCCGTTCGTCGCCGTGGTCGGCAACGACGCGCGCTGGAATGCCGAGTACCAGATCCAGCTCAACAGCTATGGCAAGGAGCGGCTGGTCGGCTGCGAACTGCTGCCCACCCGCTACGACCAGGTGTGCGCGGCCTTCGGCGGGCACGGCGAGCTTGTGCAGGCGCCGGACCAGCTCTTGCCTGCCGTGCGGCGCGCCATCGCATCGGGCCGTCC
>NZ_JBFTND010000003.1:0-112587 GCF_056397305.1 Cupriavidus sp. 05N40 | reverse complement strand
GCTCTGGCTGGCCATCACCGGCCTGCTGGGCGCGTGCTTCCTCGGGCTCGAGCTGTATGAGTTCGCGCACCTGGTCCACGAGGGCGCGGGGCCGCAGCGCAGCGCCTTCCTGTCCTCGTTCTTCACGCTGGTCGGCACGCACGGCCTGCACGTGACGGTGGGCATCGTATGGCTCATCACGCTGATGGTGCAGGTCGGCCAGCGCGGGCTGATCCCGGAGAACCGGCGCCGCCTGATGTGCCTGTCCATGTTCTGGCACTTCCTGGACGTGGTCTGGATCGGGGTGTTCACCTTCGTCTACCTGATGGGAGCGCTGCCATGAACGCGCATGACAACACGATGGCGGGCGGCGGCGGCGCGCACGGCCACGACGGGCACCATGGCCACGACGGCCATGGCGACGACGCCATGCACGCCACCTTCGGCGGCTACATGACGGGCTTCGTGCTCGCCGTCATCCTGACCGCCATCCCGTTCTGGCTGGTGATGGCGAAGGTGTTCGACAAGTCCAGCACCACCGCGCTGGTGCTGCTTGCCTGCGCCGCCGTGCAGATCGTCGTGCACATGATCTACTTCCTGCACATGAACTTCAAATCCGAGGGTGGGTGGACCATGCTGGCGCTGATCTTCACCATCGTGCTCGTCGTGATCGCGCTGAGCGGCTCGCTCTGGGTGATGTTCCACCTGGATCAGAATATGATGCCGGCTATGCACGACACGAAGAACCTACCTTGATCGCTCCCCGACACCCCCAGCAACAGCAAAATGCCGGCGCCGCGCGCCATCCGCAACCCGCTCCCCGACGTGGCATCGCCGCGCTCGTCGTCTTCGCCGTCCTGGCCGCCTTCGCCTTTTCCGTCCTGGTCGGGCTCGGCACCTGGCAGGTCCAGCGCCGCGCCTGGAAGCTAGACCTGATCGAGCGCGTCAACTCGCGCGTGCATGCCCCGCCCGTCGCGGCGCCCGGTCGCGCGCAGTGGCCGCAGGTCGCCGCGGCCACCGACGAATACAAGCACGTGCGCGTGTCCGGCACTTTCCTCAACGACCGCGAAACGCTGGTCCAGGCGGTGACGGACCTGGGCGGCGGCTTCTGGGTGATCACCCCGCTGCGCACCGCGGACGGCAGCGTGGTGCTGGTCAACCGCGGCTTCGTGTCGCCCGAGCGCGCCGACCGGACCACGCGCAGCCAGTACGATCCGGCCGGCGAGACCACCGTCACCGGGCTGCTGCGCATGAGCGAGGCCGGCGACGCCTTCCTGCGCCACAACGACCCGGCGGCCAATCGCTGGTACAACCGCGATGTGCCGGCGATTGCCGCCGCGCGCGGCCTGCAGGACGTGGCGCCGTACTTCATCGATGCCGACGCGGCGGCCGGCGGCTCGCCTGCCGCCAACGTTGCCGTCAATGCCGCCGCGGCCGATCCCGAAGGCACGGTGCCGCAGCAGCAGGGCGCCCAGCGCGTGTGGCCGGTTGGCGGGCTGACCGTGATTTCCTTCCACAACAGCCACCTCGGCTATGCCATCACCTGGTATGGGCTGGCCCTGATGGTGGCGCTGGGCGCGTTCCTCGTCGGCCGGCAGGAGTACCGGCGGCGCAAGGGATCGTGAGCGTGATGCGGCAGCGCCGGCGCTAGCCGACGCAGGCCTCGAACACCCGGCGGTAGTTGCCGCCCAGGATCATGCCCGTCTCGTCCTGCGTGAAGCCGGCGGCGACCAGCGCGTCGCCCAGCGACGGCAGTTGCTCGTAGCCGGTGAACACCGGCGGCGAGATAAAGCCGAGCATGTCGGTGCCCAGGCCGACGTGCTCCACGCCCACCACGTCGGCCATGCGCTTGATGCCCTCGGCCATCGCCTGGAGGGTGTGGAACGTGCCGGAACTCGGCCACACGCCGATCACGCCGCCGGTGGCGGCGATCGCGCGCGCATGGTCAGGAGAGATCAGCCGGCTGCGCGCGCCGGGGCGGGCAGCCAGCGCGGAATGCGAGATGACCAGCGGCTTGCTGGATGCCGCCGCCGCGCGCTTGACCAGGTCATAGGTGCCGTGCGCCACGTCCACCACGATCCCCAGCGCATTGCAGCGCCGCACCACCGCCGCGCCGAAGTCCGTGAGGCCCCCGTGCACCGGGGTTTCGGTCTGGATGTCGCCGAGCTCGTTGATGCGGTAGTGCGTGAGCTGCAAGTGGCGCAACTGGTGCAGGTTGAAGGCCTCGTCCACGCGGTCCAGCCGGCCTTCGAGAAAATCCGCGCCTTCCGCCGCGATGATCGCGCACGGCCCGGCGTGGCCCTGCGCCGCCAGCGTGGCCGCGCTGGTGACCACCTGCATCTGCTCGCGCGCGACCAGTTCGTGGGCGCGCGCGAATTCGGTGCGGCCCAGCGCATACAGCTCGCCCTCCTGCGGCGTGCGCCAGGCTTCGAAGCGGGTGCGGTTGGCGGAGACGCGCGTCACCGTGGTGTCGGTGACGATGGCCAGGCAGATCACGTTCATGCCGCCGGCGCGCATCGGCGCGGCCAGCGGCAGGAACGGCCGCCTGGCGCCGATGGCGGGGTCGCGCGAGACGATCACGCGGCCCGCGTGGCTGTGCATGTCGATCGTCATGGCATCCGCGGCCGGCTTCCACTTGATCGGGGCCTCCTCGGGCTGCGCGCCGCCGGCTCCGCTCTCGGCCTCCTGCGGGCTTTCGGTATAGCCCGCGAACCGTCCCGGCGCGCAGGCCGCCAGCCCGAGCGCCGCGCCGGATGCCAGGAATACGCGTCGGCTCATCGTAGCCGCCGTGCCCGCCGCGGGCGCCGTCAGGGGCCGGGCGTCCACCAGCTGGTAGCGCCATCCGGCAGGATCGTCCCGCAGGCGGACCAGCCGGCCGCGCAGGCTGGCCGCCTGCGCTGGCAAGGGGACAGGCTGCGCCGCATAGACCTCGACGCAGRCCAGCGGATCGCGCGGCACGCAGCCGCCGCAACAGGGAGATTCGGCCGCCAGCAGGAAGTAGTCGGCACAGCCCGCCCCGGCATCGAGGGGGATCATCCAGCCGCTGAGTTCCACCGTTGCGCCGTCGTGCGCATCGGCACTGCCGTTCCGGATCGTCTTCCAGTCCATCTGCATCGGGGCCCCCTGGTGTGCGGTGCAAGTCGCGCCTGCTGCGTTATGGAGGATAGCCGATAGCCGCCACGCGCCGGTCACGCTTCAGCTTTTCTCCGCCGGCGGGCTGAACAGATACACCACCACGGCCGCCGCCACCAGCACCCCTGCCGCGAGGAAGATGGCCGCGTAGGTACGCGACACCGGCCAGTGCGCGGCATCGCCCAGGCTGGCGATCATGCCGTAGCCCCAGGACGTCAGCGCGGAACCGAGGAAGACAAAGGTGTTGAGCAGGCCCAGGCCGCGCCCGCGCGCCGCCGGCGGGATCAGGCCGCGGCCCTGCGCCATGACCAGCGGATGCAGCATGCCGATGGTGGACAACAAGGCCATCATGGCCACGCCCGACGCCACGCCGCTATCGGGCCAGATGGCCAGGAGCACCGCCCCCGCCAGCGCGAAGCAGGACCAGCCGCCGATGGTGGCCTTGAGCGTGCTGTGGCGCACCAGCACCGGCAGGAAGAACGCGGTGGCGAAACCGGCCAGGCTCAGCAGCGTCAGCGCCACGCCGCGCGGACCGGCCTGCAGGTGGTAGACGCTGGCCAGGTAGGGGCCGCTCCAGGCATTGCGGAAGGCGGTGCCGGCGGCCATCGCCACGCACAGCGGGATCAGCGTCCACAAGGGGGCAAGGCCCAGCAGCCGGGCGCTTTGCAGCAGCATCGAGCCCCATGGCGTGTTGCGCGCCTCGACATGCCCTTCGTCGCGCACGAAGCGCCATACGCCGTAGCAGGCGGCCCCCATGCACAGGGCCGCAAAGGCCATCGCCACGCGCCAGCCGAGCCACTGCGAGGCCCATCCCAGCGGCGCCGTGGCACACAGCGCGCCGATCATGCCGGTCGCGTTGGATTTGCTGACCACGCGCGTGTAGTCCCGCTCGGACAACTGCTCCGAGGCGAAATGCAGCAGCCCCATGAATACCGGCGCGCAGGCCAGGCCCAGGCCTGCCTGCGCAAGCATGGCCACGGTGCCGTTCGGCGCCACGATGAACAGCAGGGAAGACACCGCGCCGATGGCCAGCAGCAAGGCGGTGGGCCTGCCCACGCCGTAGCGGTCAAAGGCAATGCCACACGGGATCTGCGCCACCGCGAAGGCCAGGAAGAAGCTCGAGGACAGGGTGCCGAAGCCGGCGGCCGAAAGCCCGAAGTCGTGCTGGAGTTCCGGCGCCATCACGGCAAGGCAACTGCGGTAGAACTGGCTGAGCGCAAAGGCGAACGTCAGCAGCAGGATGCCGTGCAGCGCGCGGCTGGAGGGATTCGATGTGTCCGGGGAAGCGTGCAATTGCGCCGACAACTCGCCGCCATGCGCGGCTTGGGATTTCTTCACGATGGAACCAGGTCCGTTTTTCTGGCGGCACTATCTATCGAAGGGATCCTGGCGTCGGTGCGCGGTCTTGCCGTACCTGGCGCACTGTCCGCAGCCGCGCGTCTGGCCAGGACCGCTTCGCCTGTTCTCGATAGCGCCTCTTTCTTGTGCGCAGCCTCCCGCAGGGCCCGGGCCCGCGACCGCGGCGGCGAGGCCCGGAAGCGGCCAATTCTACGCCGCCTCTCGCCCGGTGCGGCGGGCGCGGCCGGGCTTGCGCCGTTTCAGTGCTTCTATTTGTTCGATTACCGGCGCGGCGCGCCCAAAGCCTCCCGGTCCCGGCGCAGGCAGCGGCCGGCGCTACTACGGGCAGCCGGAGGGCGCACTGCTGCTGGTGCCGCGCAAGCAGTAGGGCGGCCGGCTTCGGTGCGGGAGCGGCACAGGACAGTGCCGGAGCGTTCCCCGTGCAGGCCGGCCTCGCGCCGGCCGGTTTCGCCGTCTATTCTCCTAAGGTTGTCCACGATGTCACTCTCGCCGGCCGCAGCACGTCGGTCGCCATGAACGCAGGGGTCCGCCTTCCTCGCGCAGCCGGCATGACCCCGCCGCAAGGAGTCATCTCATGAACACCATCACCACCAGGGACGGAACCAAGATCTACTACAAGGACTGGGGCACGGGCCAGCCTGTCGTGTTCCATCATGGCTGGCCGCTCAGCGCCGACGACTGGGATGCACAGATGCTCTTCTTCCTGTCCAGGGGATACCGCGTGATCGCGCACGATCGCCGCGGGCACGGCCGCTCCACCCAGACCGCGACGGGTAATGACATGGACACCTACGCAGCCGACGTGGCGGCGCTGGCGGCCCACCTCGACCTGCGCAACGCCGTGCATGTCGGCCATTCCACCGGTGGCGGCGAAGTCGCCCGCTACGTGGCCAGGCACGGCACCGGCCGTGTCGCCAAGGCGGTGCTGATCGGCGCGGTACCGCCCATCATGGTCAAGAGCGACGCCAATCCCGGTGGCCTGCCGCTCGAGGTATTCGACGGCTTCCGCGCCCAGGTCGCCGCCAACCGCGCCCAGTTCTACAAGGATGTGCCGATTCCCTTCTATGGCTATAACCGCGACGGTGCGGCGGTTTCGGAAGGCATCAAGGAGAACTGGTGGCGCCAGGGCATGATGGGCGGGACAAAGGCCCACTACGACTGCATCAAGGCGTTCTCCGAGACGGATTTCACCGAAGACCTCAAGCAGATCGAAGTGCCGGTCCTGATCATGCACGGCGATGACGACCAGATCGTGCCCATCGCCGATGCGGCGCTGCTGTCCATCAAGCTGGTCCGCAACGGCACCCTCAAGGTCTACAAGGGCTTCCCGCACGGCATGTGCACCACCCACCCGGACATCATCAACGAAGACCTGCTCGCCTTTATCAGGCAATAGGTACAGGCAATAGGCACAGGCAATAGGCACAGGCAATAGGCACAGGCAAGGCCCGGCAACTGCTCGTCCATGACCGGCACGCCGGGCTGCCGGCATGCGGCCGCGGGGCATTCGCGGCGCGGCCGCTGTGGCACGGCGCCGGTGGTCCAACTGCGCACGGATGGCGCATCGGCATGATCCATGGCGCCGGATGCTGTCGTGTCGGACTGGCGGGTCGTATGGCGACCGCTCAAAGAATCCCATGACGCACTTTACGCGCGTTATTTGCCGCACATTTCATTCGGCAAATGAGAGTGATTGGCATTTACAATTGGCGGCTCCTCATCGTATTGCCGACAATGAATCATCCGTCGCGCGGCACCACCATTCGCGGGCCGCCGGCTTCACGCTGTATCACCCGAGCACCAGCCATGCCACCGCCTCTCGACCAGCTCACCCTGCCCGGCCCGCCCGCCCCGCTCGCCGCGGTCGAAGCAACGCGGCCGGCCCCGTCCGCGCAGGCTGCCCAGCCGCGGCGCCTGGCTTTCCTCGGCGCCGGCGCCCTGGTGGCGGTCGGCTACATGGACCCGGGCAACTGGGCTACCGCGATTTCCGGCGGCGCCAAGTACGGTTATGGCTTGCTCGCGGTGGTGGCCGCGGCCAGTGTCGTTGCCATGCTCCTGCAGTGGATCGCGGCGCGCATCGGCGTGGTCACCGGGCGCGACCTGGCGCAGCTGAGCCGCGAACGCTTCGGGCGGCGCACGGTGATCGGGCTGTGGATTGCCAGCGAGATCGCCATCATCGCCTGCGACGTGGCCGAAGTGGTCGGCACCGCCGTGGCGCTGCAATTGCTGCTGCATGTGAACCTGTGGGTAGGCGTGCTGCTCTCGGCAGTCGGCACGGTGGCGATGCTGGCCGTGCAGCGCCAGGGCCGGCGCACGCTCGAAGCGCTGGTGGCCGCCCTGATACTGATGGTGGCGTTGTGCTTCGCCGCGCAGCTGGCCATGGCGCAGCCCGACTGGGCGGCGGTAGCGGGCGGCTTCGCGCCCTCGGCGCAACTGGTGCGCGACGCGGGCATGCTGTGGCTGGCCGCGGGGATCGTGGGCGCCACCGTGATGCCGCACAACCTCTACCTGCATTCGGCGCTGGTGCGCAAGTTCGGGCCTGGCCCGCAGGCGGCGCAGGCAAGGACGGCGCCTGTGCCCCAGGCCGGCACGCCGGACGTGGCCGCCGCGCTGCGCGGCGTCAACCTGGACACCTTCGGCTCGCTGGCCTTCGCCTTTCTCATCAACGCCGCACTGCTGATCCTGGCGGCGGCCGTGTTCCACGCCAGCGGCAGGACCGAGGTCACCGACCTGGCCGATGCCCACCGCCTGCTGGACCCGCTGCTCCACTCGAACTGGGCCAGCCTGTTGTTCGCCGGCGCGCTGCTGGCATGCGGCCTCAATTCCACGCTGACCGGCACGCTGGCCGGCCAGGCGGTGATGGAAGGCTTCCTCAAGCTGCGCATCTCCCGCACCCGGCGCGCGCTGCTCACGCGCGGCCTGGCCATCGTGCCGGCGCTGGCGGCGGTCGGCGTGTTCGGCCAGCACGGCTCGGCCGAGCTGCTGGTGGCCAGCCAGGTGGTGCTGAGCCTGAGCCTGCCGCTCGCGGTGGTGCCGCTGATCCTGTTCGGCTCCAGCCGCGAGCTGATGGGCGCGTGGCGCGTGCGCGGCGTGCCCCTGGCGCTGGCCTGGCTGAGCGCCGGCGTGATCCTGTTCCTCAACGGCGCGCTGCTCTGGCAGGGGCTGGTGGCGTAACGACGTTGCTGTCTTTTCGCCGGCGCCTCAGCGGGCTGCGTGATGGCCTGGTGACGGCGGGCCGCGAGGTTCGGGCCTCTCTGGCCTGGCCATTCGGGCCCATGTCGCGGCGGCGTTCCCGCGCGGAGAGGGTCAGATCCGCCGACCGACCCTGGCTTGCCGGAATTAGCGCAGGCCCGGCACTTTCGCCCGGCGCGCTTCCTGTGCCTGCAGGGCCAGCGCGGCGCCCAGGCCGAGCACGCACAGCACGGCCGTCAGCAGGAAGGCGCGCCCGCCCACGCGGGCGAACAGGTAGCTCCCCAGGAACACGCTGGCCGCCGTCAGCAAGCCGGCACAGGCGGAATACAGGCCGGTGCCGCTGGAGAGCACCGGCGCCGGCACCCGCGTGCGAACATACTGGGCCGCGCCAAGCTGGGTAAAGCCGAGGGTGGCCCCTTGCAGCAGCTGAGCCAGCATGGCCACCCCGGGCGTCGGCGCCAGTCCGATCAGCGACCAGCGCAGGATGCCCGCCGCGCAGGCCAGCGCGATCAGCGCCGGCGCCGAGATGCGCGCCGCCAGCAGCGAGCCGAAGGCGAACGCCGTGATCTCGGCCAGCACGCCCAGCGCCCACAGGTAGCCGATGGTCGAGGCGGAGAATCCCACGCTCTTCCAGTAGAGCGCGCTGTAGCTGTAGAAGAAGCCGTGGCACGCCTGCGATACCGCCGCGCTGGCCAGGAACAGGGAAAAACCGGGCACTTGCAATACCTGCAACAGCGGCGCCTTCACCGCGTGGCGCACGGCCACGCTGTCGTTGGGCAGCATCAGCGCAAGCATCCCTTGCCCGAGGTACGCCACCAGGAAGGCCACCGCGATCACCCCGGTGCCGGCGCGGTCCACCAGCCAGCCCAGCGCCACCGACACTGCCACCACCGACATCGAGCCCGCGCTGCGCAGCCGCCCGAAATCGAAGCCATAGCGCGGCACGCCCGCCAGCGCCATCGATTCGCTCAGGGGAATCAGGCTGGCCGAGAACGCCTTGGTCGCCAGGAACACCAGCAGCACGCCGACGAAGCCCTCGGCGCTGAACAGCAGCCCGGCGCTGAGGACCGAGCCGCCCACCAGTGCCAGCAGGATGGCCTTGCGGCTGCGATACTGGTCGGCGATGGCGCCCACCGCCGGATTGACCAGCACGGCCAGCGCGGCGCCGAGCGCCATCACCAGCCCGGTCTGCTGTTCGTCCAGGCCCTGCGCGCGGATCCACAGCGGAAAAAAGCTGATGGCGATGGCGACGGGCGCATACAGCGCGATGTAGTAGAGGTAGAACGAAGCGACGGCGCGGCGGGCGCCAAAGGCGGTGGTCACGGGTGGATGCCGGAGAGGTTCTTGTTATTGGTGATGGCGCGGCCCGTACCGCCCGCCGCGCCGGCGCGGCTGGTCAGCCGCGCGGCCAGCCCAGTTCCACGAACACCTTGCACAGGGCTTCCATGCCGGCGGCGTCTTCGTCGTCGAAGCGTCCGGCCACGGGGCTGTCCACGTCCCACACGCCGATCAGGCTGCCGTCGGCGGCGATGAGCGGCACCACGACTTCCGATTGCGAGGCGGCATCGCAGGCGATATGCCCCGGGAACGCATGCACGTCAGGCACGACCTGGGTGGCGCGGGTCTGCGCGGCGGTGCCGCACACGCCCCGGCCCAGGGCGATGCGCACGCAGGCCGGCTTGCCCTGGAACGGCCCGACCACCAGTTCCGTGCCGTCGTGGAAATAGAAACCCGCCCAGTTCAGGTCCGGCAGCGAGTGGTAGACCAGCGCCGAGAAGTTGGCGGCGTTGGCGATGCGGTCGGTCTCGCCGGCCAGCAGCGAGCGGGCCTGCGCGGCCAGCTCCTGGTATTGCGCGGCCTTGGACTGCGGGGCGGGGCCGGTGGAAAGTTCGAACATGGCGGATTCCAGTGACAGCAGGAGAATGCGGCCTCCATTGTCTCACTCCTGCGTCCTAGGCAGGCAGCCCTGCTTCGCCGGCCAGCGTCTGCCGCAGCCAGCCGATGAACACTTCGGTATCGGCGGGCAGTTCGCGGGCGGCCGGCAACGCCATCAGCCCGCCCTGGAAGCGCACGAAGCCGTGCGGCGCAACGAGTTGCCCGTCCCGCAGTTCCTTGCGGATCAGGCGCTGCTCGACCAGCGCCACGCCGGCGCCCGAGAGCGCCGCCTCGATGCACAGGTGGGTATGCGGGAAGGTCAGCTCGCCACCGCGCGCGACCGGCTTGCCGGACAGTGCCTGCCACTGGTCCCAGGCGCTGGAGGTGAAGTCATGCGCGATGCGCACGCCGTTGCGCACCGAGCCCGCGTACGCCGGTGCGCACACCGGCCCGAAGGCCACCGGCGCCAGGTACAGCGCGCGCTTGCGATCAGCCTCCGCGTACGAACTGAGATCCCAGGCAATCACCACGTCGGCCCCTTCGGTGCGCATTTCGCGGGCGGAGGTCATGGACAGCCGGATGCGGATATCGGACCGCAGGCGATAGAAGTCCACCATGTGCGGCACCAGCCAGCGCATGGCGAAGGTGGCGCTGCAGGCCACATGCAGGCTTGGCCCGCGCGCCTGGTCCAGCAGGCGGCCATAGCCCTGTTCGAGCTGGTCGAACACGGCGCGCACCACGTCGTACATGGCCTGGCCACGCTCGTTGAGGCGCACGCCGGTGCCGTCCTTCTCGAACAGCGCGGTGCCCGCGTGCTCCTGCAATTGCCGCAATTGCCGGCTGACCGCGCCGTGCGTGCGGCAAAGCTCCTCGGCGGCGCGGGTAATGGAGCCGGTGCGCGCGGTGGCCTCGAAGGCGCGCAGCGTGGACATCGGGGGCAGGGTCCGCATGGCGATCCTTCCTTCGCTGCAGATGCGCAAATGTGCAAAAAACTGACGAAGCCGGAAGAATAACTCGGTTTTGCCGACGGCGAGCGGGCTCTACTATTCCCTACGTCAAGCGCGTCGTGGCCGGGACAGGAAATCTTTCCCGCAGGGCGGATTGCCTTCGGCGTGAAGAATATTCACGAAGGCGCGGCGACGGGAAGCGTTTTCAAGCGAGCAAACGGAGCGGCAGGATGAGCGAGATCAGGCAGGTGCAGGGATATGAAGTGCTGGACAGCCGCGGCAATCCCACCGTGGAGGTGGAGGTCACGCTGGCCGATGGCGCGGTGGGCCGGGCCACGGTGCCGTCGGGCGCATCCACCGGTGCGCGCGAGGCGGTGGAGTTGCGCGATGGCGATCCCGCGCGCTATCTCGGCAGGGGCGTCAGCCGCGCGGTTGCGGCCGTGAACACCGGGCTGCGCGCCGCGCTGGCTGGCGTGGACGCGCGCGACCAGCGGCGGGTGGACGGCATCATGATCGAACTGGACGGCACGCCGGACAAGGGCAGGCTCGGCGCCAACGCATTGCTGGGCGTGTCGCTGGCGGTGGCGCATGCGGCGGCGGCTTCGGGCGGCACCACGCTGTTCGCCCACCTTGGCGGGGCGCAAGCGGTCGTGCTGCCGGTGCCGATGATCAACATCATCAACGGCGGCGCGCACGCGGACAACGCCATCGATTTCCAGGAATTCATGATCATGCCGGTGGGCGCGCCGGGCTTTGCCGAAGGCGTGCGCATGGCATCGGAGATCTTCCATACGTTGCGGGTGGACCTGAAGGCGGCGGGCTTCAACACCAATGTGGGTGACGAGGGCGGCTTCGCGCCGRACCTGCGCTGCRCCGACGAGGCGCTGGCGTTCATCCTGCGCGCGGTGGAGCGCGCCGGCTACCGCGCCGGCACGGACGTGGTGCTGGCCATCGACCCCGCCGCCAGCGAGTTCCACGAGAACGGCAGCTACGTCTATCGCGGCGAGGGCGTGACGCGCAGCGCGGAGGCCCAGGTGGACTACCTGGCCGCTCTGGTGTMGCGCTACCCCATCGTCTCCATCGAGGACGGCATGGCCGAGGATGACGCGCACGGGTGGCAGCTGCTGACGGCGCGGCTCGGGCGCCGGTGCCAGCTGGTGGGCGACGATGTGTTCTGCACCAACCCCGCGCTGCTGCGGTTAGGCATCGAGCAAGGGATCGCCAATTCGATCCTGGTCAAGGCCAACCAGATCGGCACCCTGAGCGAGACGCTGGACACCGTGGACGTGGCGCACGCGGCCGGCTATGCCGCGGTGATGTCGCATCGTTCCGGCGAGACCGAGGACACCAGCATCGCCGACCTGGCGGTGGCGACCGGCTGCGGACAGATCAAGACCGGCTCGGTCTCGCGCTCGGACCGCACCGCCAAGTACAACCGGCTGATCCGCATCGAGCGCGCGCTGGGCGCGCGGGCGCGCTATGCGGGCGCCGCCGTCGTCAAGCCAGCAGGCTGAGCGGGCGGCGCCGCGGATCAGGGGCGCATCAGGTGCCCGCCACCTTCAGCAGCACCGGGTCGTTGCGGTACAGGTCGGGGAAGATCTCCTTGAGGTAGCCGATCTTGGGCAGGTCGTTGACGACGATGTACGGGTGGGCCGGATGCCGCGTGAGGAAATTCTGGTGGTAGGCCTCGGCCGGGTAGAAGGCCTTGTAGTCTTCCACGCGGGTGACGATCGGGCCGGAGAAGACATGCGCCTTGCCGAGCTGCGCGATATAGGCCTGCGCCACGCTGCGCTGCTCGGCCGTGAGCGGGAACACGGCCGAGCGGTATTGCGTGCCGTGGTCAGGGCCCTGGAAGTTGAGCTGGGTCGGGTTGTGCGCCACCGAGAAGAAGACCTGCAGCAGGCGGCCGTAGCTGACCTGCGACGGATCGAAGGTGACCTGCACCGATTCCGCGTGTCCCGTGTCGCCGCCGCTTACGGCTTCGTACTGCGCGGTGTTCGCCGCGCCGCCGGCATAGCCCGAGGTGACCTGCTTGACGCCGCGGACATGCTGGAATACGCCCTGCACGCCCCAGAAGCAGCCGCCGGCGAAGACCGCGGTCTCGGTTTGCGCCGCGTTCTTTTCGTCCTGCGCGGGCGGCGGGATCTTGACGGCCTGCTCGGCCGAATTGGCGCTCTGCCATGCCAGCAGGCTCACCGCCACCATGGCCGCGCCGGCGATCCTGGCGGCGCTCGAGCGCGTCAGCCGGGAGAAGAGGGTTGTCGATTGGATGCTCATGATTGCCTGTCCTTGGATAGCTGCAATGAAGTGAGGCGGCGTTGCGTGGATGCGTGCCGCGGAAGATCAGCCGAAGGTGAAGGCATAGGCCTCCACGCCGGGGTCAAGGAATTCGATGGCGAAGGTGTGGTCCGCGATCTTGCCGGCCTGGCGCACGAGCTGGTACAGGCGCTGTCCGRTGACGGTGCCGCTGCCGTCGGCATCCACGTCGGTGCCGTGCGCGTCGCCAGGGGCTGCGCCGTCGATGCTGACGCGGAAACGTACCGGCTTGCCGTCCTTGCCCGGGCCCAGCACGAGGTGCAGGTCGCGGGCATGGAAGCGGTAGACGATGCGTCCGTCCTTGCTCTCGAGCGTGGCGTGCTCCGCGCCGACTTTCCAGTTGCCGGCCAGGGCCCAGTCATTGAGCGCGGGCGTGGCCGGTGCCGCATAGCTGCGGACCTTGTCCTGCGCCTGGCCGCCCGGCGAGGCAAAGTTCTCCGCGCGCTCGTAGCCGAGGTAGGTCTCGCCTGACTGCACGTCGGCGTTGTCGGAGGCCATCTGCACGCCCTGCTCCGTGGCCGTGCCCAGGCCGGTGGCAACCTTGGCCGCGCCGGCGTGGCCGGCCTCGGCCAGCAGTTGCTGGATCACCTGCTCGGAGTGGGCGTATTCGCCTTCGCCGAAATGGTGGAAGCGGATCTGGCCCCTGGCATCGATGAAATAGTGCGCCGGCCAGTACTGGTTGTTGAAGGCGCGCCAGATCGCGTAGTTATTGTCGACCGCCACCGGGTAGTCGATGCCGAGGTCACGCACGGCCTTCTGCACATTGTCCACATTGCGTTCGAAGGCAAATTCCGGCGCGTGCACGCCGATCACCACCAGGCCCTGGTCACGGTATTTCTGCGCCCATGCTTTCACATAAGGCAGGGCACGCAGGCAGTTGATGCAGGAGTAGGTCCAGAAATCCACCAGCACCACCTTGCCGCGCAGGCCTTCGGCGGTGAGCGGCGGCGAGTTCAGCCACTGCACCGCGCCGGCCAGCGCGGGCAGCTGGCCTTCGACCGGCAGCGCGGCGGGGGCGCCGGCATTGACGGCGCGCATCATCGAGCCGGATGCCGCCATCATGGCCGGGCCGTCGCCATTGGCCTCTGTCGTGCCACTGGCCGCGGCAGGCGTGGGCGTGGCGTTCGCGGCATTGCCTCCCAGGCGGTCCAGCAGGTGCTGCTCGATGCCGCCGGTGGCGACCGTCGAGACCCGCGCCAGCACACCCGTGTCCAGCCCCAGCGCGATCGCGGCGACGCCGGCCAGCATGGCCGCGCCGATGCCGCGCCGCACCCATTCGCCGGCGCCCAGCGAGCGCTTCATCGCGGTGAACACGCGCCCGCCGATCAGCAGGGCCACCGCCAGCGAGGTGGCGGCGCCGGCGGCATAGGCCACCAGCAGCAAGGTGGTGCCCACGCTGGCGCCGCGCAGCGCGGCACCGGTCAGCACCAGGCCGAGGATGGGGCCCGCGCACGGCGCCCACAGCAGGCCGGTGGCGATGCCGAGCAGGAAGGAGGAGCCAGGCCGCACCTGCCCGTCGGCTTGCGCGAAGGCGGAGAGACGGCTGCCCGCGCTCACCAGCGGATGCATGAGGCGCTCAGCCAGGCGCGGCAGCAGCAGCGTCAGGCCGAACACGGCAAGCAGGGCGATGGCCAGCCAGCGGCCGTACTGGTTGGCCTGCGCCACCCAGCCGCCGCCCACCGCCGCCAGCGTGGCCACGCCGGCGAAGGTCAGCGCCATCCCGGCCAGCAGTGGCAGGCCGCTGCGCACGAAGGGCTGGTCCGCGCGCGAGAACACGAACGGGAGCACGGGCAGGATGCACGGGCTCAGGATGGTGAGCGCGCCGCCCAGGTAGGCGAGTACGATAAGGAGCATGGCGTTGTCTTGGTATGGTTGTCTGCCGGGCGCGGGCCCGCGGTCGTCAGGCGGCCTGCGGGCGGAAGGTCATCGCCAGGCCGTTCATGCAGTAGCGCAGGCCGGTGGGCTTGGGGCCGTCGTCGAACACATGGCCCAGGTGGCCGCCACAGCGCCGGCAGTGCACTTCCGTGCGCGTCATGCCGAAGCTGCGGTCTTGCGTCGTGCCCACGGCCCGCTCCAGCGGCGCCCAGAAGCTGGGCCAGCCGGTGCGGCTGTCGAACTTGGTGCGCGAGGAGAACAGGTCGAGCTGGCAGCCGGCGCAGGCGAACACGCCGGCGCGGTGTTCGTCGTTCAGCGGGCTGCTGTAGGGCCGTTCGGTGCCTTCCTGGCGCAGCACGTTGTACTGGGCGGGGGTCAGCAGCTGGCGCCACTGTTCGTCGGACTTCACCACCTCGAAGACCTCGGCGGGCTTGCCGCCGCCGGACGGCCCGGCCGCCAGCGCGCGCCAGCCGCTCACCGTGGCAATGGCCGCCACGGCCGCGCCGCCCGAGATCAGAAAGCGCCTTCTGCTCCGCATGATGTGCTCCTTGCGTGGGTTCCACGAATCAATGGGCGCATCGTATGGCCGGTGCGATCCCGGAGTCCTCACGAAAGGTTAAATTAAATGTGATAACTCGGCGGCGCAGAATTCTGCACAATGACTGCGCGGGCCCCGACCCTCACTCCACCGTCCTCACTCCACCGTCCCCATCGCCCATGCCAACGGACCATCCCAAGCGCATCCTGATCGTCGAAGACGACGTCGACATCGCCAATGTGCTGAGCCTGCACCTGCGCGACGAGCGCTATGAAGTCGTGCACAGCGCGGACGGCAACGAAGGCCTGCGCCTGCTGGAGCAAGGCAGCTGGGACGCGCTGATCCTGGACCTGATGCTGCCCGGCGTGGACGGACTGGAGATCTGCCGGCGCGCCCGCGCCATGGCGCGCTACACGCCCATCATCATCACCAGCGCGCGCTCCAGCGAGGTGCACCGCATCCTGGGGCTGGAACTGGGCGCCGACGACTACCTCGCCAAGCCGTTCTCGGTGCTGGAACTGGTGGCGCGCGTGAAGGCGCTGCTGCGGCGCGTGGACGCGCTGGCCAGGGACCTGCGCGTGGATGCCGGCAGCCTGGTGCTGGGCGGGCTGTCGATCGACCCGATCACGCGCGAGGCCAGCGTGGACGGGCGCCGCATCGAACTGACCCCGCGCGAGTTCGACCTGCTCTATTTCTTCGCCCGCCACCCCGGCAAGGTGTTCTCGCGCATGGACCTGCTCAATGCCGTCTGGGGTTACCAGCACGAGGGCTACGAGCACACCGTCAACACCCATATCAACCGGCTGCGCACCAAGATCGAGGCCGATCCGGCGCAACCCAGCCGCATCCTCACGGTCTGGGGACATGGCTACAAGCTGGCGGCCGGAACATCCGGCGCGCCGGGAGATGCGACATGAACGCCCGCACCGAGGCTGGCACCGAAGCCATGCAGGACCGCCCCGCGCGCCGGGCGCCGCGCTTCGGGCTTACGCTCACGCAGCGCCTGTCGCTGGTGTTCTCGGTGCTGCTGCTGGCCTGCTGCGGCGCCTCGGCATGGCTGCAGGTCCGCTCGAACGACATGCACGAGAAGGAGGTCATCCAGGATCTCTCCCGCGGGCTTGCCGCGCATATCGCGCGCAACGCCGTGCTGATGGACGCCAACGGCCTCAAGCCGGAAGCCCTGCGCCAGCTGTTCGGCCAGCTGATGGTGGTGAACCCGAGCGTGGAGGTGTACCTGCTGGACAACCAGGGGCGCGTGATGGGCCACGACGCGCCCGCCGGGCGACTGCAGCGCGAGCAGGTGGACCTGCAGCCGGTGCGCCGCCTGCTGGCCGGCGATGCGTTGCCGATCCTGGGCGACGACCCGCGCAGCGCCTCGGGCCGCAAGGTTTTCAGCGCCGCGCCGCTGCGCTCGGGCGGCTATATCTACGTGGTGCTGCTGGGCGAGACCCACGACGAGCTGGCGGCGCGGGCATCGGCCAGTTCGGTGCTGCGCACCACGCTGTGGTCAATGGCGCTGGTGGCGCTGCTGGGTCTGCTGGCGGGGCTGGTGGCGTTCGGGCTGATCACGCGGCCCCTGCGCCGCCTGACCGAGGCCATGCGGCGCTTCAACGCCGACGCGGACCCGGAGACCGCGCCCGCGGCGCAGCCGCGCTTGCCGCGCGTATCGAGCGCGGGCAGCCACGACGAGATCGCCGCGCTCGAGGCCGCCTTCGCCCAGATGGCCGACCGCATCGCCGAGCAATGGCGCGCGCTGACCAAGCAGGACCAGGAGCGGCGCGAGCTGGTGGCCAATATCTCGCATGACCTGCGCACGCCGCTGACTTCGCTGCAGGGCTACCTGGAAACGCTGTCGCTCAAGGCGGATACGCTCGGCGAGGCTGAACGCAAGCGCTACCTTGCCATCGCGCTGGCGCAGAGCGTGAAGGTGGGCCGTCTGGCCCAGTCGCTGTTCGAGCTGGCGCGGCTGGAGCACGGCATCGTGCAGCCCGCGCTGGAAGCCTTCTCGCTGGTCGACCTGGTGCAGGATGTATTCCAGAAGTTCGAGCTGCCCGCCGAGGCGCGGCAGGTGCAGCTGCGCGCGGGTATCCCGCAGCGGCTGCCAGCCGTGACGGCGGACCTGGGAATGATCGAGCGCGTGCTGACCAACCTGCTGGACAACGCCATCCGCCATACGCCGGCGCATGGCGCCGTCGACGTCGACCTTGCCGTTGGCGACGGCAAGGTGTCGGTCACGGTCAGCGATACCGGCCCCGGCATTGCGCCGGCGCTGCGCGAGCGCCTGTTCCAGCGGCCGTTCAGCGCCGGCGCGCATCGCGGTGGCGGGCTCGGCCTGCTGATCGTGCAGCGCATGCTGCAACTGCATCGCAGCCAGATCCGCCTGCTCGAGCGCGAAGGCACGGGCGCGGCGTTCCGCTTCGAGCTGCCGGTGGCGGGCCGGCAAATGCCTTAGACCCCTGGCCCCCTGGACCCCTGGCCCCCTGGACCCCTGGACCCCTTAGGGCGATGATGATCTGCATCAAGGGTGGACGGAAGGCGCCTGCGCATAATGAAATCCGCGATTCCCGCCGGCGCTGGCGTCAGGTTCACGGGAGATCGCGCAACGTTCAGCGCAACCTTTCCGAAATCCGACATGGCAGCACACGTGCATAACCTCGGTTCGTCCCAGTCTGACCACGCTACCGGCCCGCAGCAAGGCGGCGGCCGTCCCGTCGCCAGGGGCGACGTGGTGCCGACCAATACGCCACGCTCGGCCGAACGCAATACCGTGGAGAGCGCCGTGGACGCCGCCGCGCAGCTGGCGGCAAGCAGCATGCAGGACATCCTGGCGAGCGGCGCCGCCGATGGCGAGGAAGGCATGCTCGGCGTGGTCAGGACCTTGATGGACGGCATGTCTCCCGACGAGGCGGCGCAGCTGCGCCGCCTCATCCTCGAAGGCGATCCGGCGGCCTGGCAGGTGGGCAGGCGCAGGCATCCGGACCATGAGCTGTCGCAGGGCTGGCGCGAAGGCCAGTATCCGTACCAGAACCTGATGTCGCGGCGCAATTACGAGAAGCAGAAATACCGGCTCCAGGTGGAGTTCCTCAAGCTGCAGGCCTGGGTGAAGGACACCGGCCAGCGCGTGGTGATCCTCTTCGAAGGCCGCGACGCGGCCGGCAAGGGCGGCGCCATCAAACGCTTCATGGAGCACCTGAACCCGCGCGGCGCGCGCGTGGTGGCGCTGGAGAAGCCCACCGAATCCGAGCGCGGCCAGTGGTACTTCCAGCGCTATATCCAGCATCTGCCCTCGGCCGGCGAGATCGTGCTGTTCGACCGCTCCTGGTACAACCGCGCCGGGGTGGAGCATGTGATGGGGTTCTGCACGCCGCAGGAGTACCAGGACTTCCTGCAGCAGGTGCCGGAATTCGAGCGGCACCTGGTGCGCAGCGGCATCCACCTGTTCAAGTTCTGGTTCTCGGTCAGCCAGAAGGAGCAGCGCCGGCGTTTCCGCGAGCGCGAGATCCATCCACTCAAGCAATGGAAGCTCAGCCCGGTCGACGTCGCATCGCTCGACAAGTGGGACGCCTATACGCGGGCCAAGGAAACGATGTTCGCGCGCACGGACACCGCCGATTCGCCCTGGACCGTGATCCGCTCCGATTGCAAGAAACGGGCGCGCCTGAACGCGATGCGGCACGTGTTGCTGCGCTTTCCCTACGCCAACCGTGAAGTCGAGGCCATCGGCACGACCGATCCGCTGATCGTCGGGCGGGCCCTGGCGGGCTAGTCCCGGTCACGGCGCGCCGCCCCGGCGGCGCGGGCCCTCACTCGCCCGCGCCATTCCCGGCGGCCAACAGTATCCCGGCTCCGGCTTCCTTCGCCAGCACGCTGAGCCGTTGCACCGCGGCGGCCAAGCCTGCCTTCAGATTCCGCGACAAGCCCGGCAAGCCGGCCGCGGACTAGAGCGTTGCAGTGCCACGCGCCGGGCGGGCAAAGCGCCGGCGTGCCAGTGCCGTCTATCCCGCCAGTGCGCTCCCCGGGCCGGCCAGGCTGCCGTCGGAGGCATAGAGGATCAGGTCGGCATCGCGCGTGATGCCGAGCTTTCGCATCGCACTGGCCTTTTGCGAACTGACCGTCTGCTTGCTGCGATGCAATTGCGCGGCGATCTCGTTGACCGTTTGTCCCGAGCCGAACAGCCGCACGACTTCGGCCTCGCGCGCGGTCAGCGGCCGGATGGACGCGGCCGGCTTGCTCTCGTCCAGGATGCGCTTGATGGTGGGCGAGAAATACTTGCCGTTCGCATAGGCAGCGTGGACAGCCGCCAGCAGGTGCGACATGGCATCCGACTTGCTCAGGATGGAGTTCACGCCTTGCTGATGGATCGCGCGGACGACGCCGGGATTGTCCATCATGGTGAGAATCACGAGCCGCAGCCCGGGATAGCGCCGCTGCAGGAACGACACCAGCGTCAGCCCGTCGCCGTATTGCCCCCCCGGCATCACATAGTCCGATACCAGCACGTCGCAGGCGTGCGTGTCGAGCGCCGCGATCAGTTCCGTCGAATTGCCGACCGTGGCGACGATTTCCGCGGCGTCGAGCTTGCGCAGTTCGTAGGTGATGCCCAGCGCGACGGCCGGGTGGTCGTCGGCAACGATCACGCGCATCGAAAACTCTTTCATCTTGCTTCACTCCTTGGCCCGGCCGGGCACGGCGCGGAAACGCGGCAGAAGAACGGGCTTGAATTCAGGCGCAGGGTTGGCGCTCGACAAGGGGGTGAGCAACCAGGAAAAATCTTAAGCGAATGCCTTGCAAGAAACAGAGAATTCTGGATTCCGGATGGAAAATCATACCGACAGATCGGAGCAGAAACAATCTGGCTTCAGTTGGGGTGGGAGTCCTCGCCTGCGCGCARAAAGGTGTCGCCGCGCGCGCCGTCCTATTCATGGAAATGTGCTTTGTGTGGCACTGTTGTTCGGGCGCTTCTGCATTCAGCCGGCAGGCCTGCTTCCCGGCATCGCCGCAACGGGGTCGGACGCGGAGTCGAGCGCGCTTTCCCATTGCGCGAGAAGGCGCCGCCGCTGCTGGGGCGATGTCAGCAGGAAGTCGTTCATCAATGCAATGAAGCATTGTTGATCCATGTGGCTCAGCTCAGCGAATTCAAGCAAGAGCCGGCGGGCCTGGCGTGAAGAACGTGTGTTCGTATCGGGTTTCTTCATGGTGACATCGCAGCTATTGGGGGCTCATAGTGAATGTCGTGCGCGTGTGCTCGTCGCCGGGTGCAATGGCGCAAGCCCTTGCACTCAGCGCGCGGCCAGGGGAGCAGGGCGTATGCCGTTGACTGTCAGGCCGGCATGCCAGGCGATCCGGGAGAGCCGCCGCGCCGGGCCACCGCGGTGTCGTTGCGCACCGGCAAGCCGGCGCCCCGGGCGGCGCGCACCGGGGGACCTCGCCAGCCCTGCTGGGTTCATTGGTAACTCATCGTGATCGTCGCGCGCCCGTTCGCCGTGCCTGCCGCGACGTCAGGCAGGGTCTGCACATACCGCGCGCGCAGTGGAATATTGAACAAGCCATTTGACGCGGAACCGGCAAACCACTGGTTCAGGTTGCCGGCAGCACTGGAATCGGCACCGTACCTGAGCGGTGTCGAATCCTTGAGCACCTGGATCCCGACGCCTTGGGCGGTCGAACCCGGCGAAAGCGTGAGTACGTCCCCGCGATTGGCCGGATCTGTCATGTCGGTCAAGGTCGCATAGACGTTGGTCGTGGCGCCCGAGATCCCGTCCGCGCAGGAAAGCGCGACTTCGAACGGGTTTTCGTTCGCTGTCGACCCCACCCCCTTGAAGTCGCCGATGGGGACATTCCTCATCGGCACCGAGATGTGGGCGCTCGACAGCTTGCAGGTAGGAACAAGCGGCTTGATGGCCAACATGCCGTCGATCATGTACTGCGTGGATTTCAGCTCGCCGCCCCGATACCATTTGGCGGCCACCTCGCCGCTCAGGATGCCACCTGCGGTAATCGGTCCGGTCTTGACGAGTTGAATGGTCAGCCGCAGCTCCGTGGCTTCCTGGACCGAAACAGCCATACTGAAATGGCTCCACGGCCACCAGCCCGGGTTGTCGGTGTATTGCATCCTGATCCCCACGCCGTTGATGGGAGTTGACATGGTGTGGTACGGACCCGGCGCCTCGAGCCTGCCAACGATCAGCATGAAGGGCTGGCACTGGTAGTCTACGGGCCCGCTGTTTTCGGCGTGAAAGATGAAATCCCCGGAGTAGAGAACGGTGCCGTCTGCCACAAGCGGATTGAACGTTGGTGGGTTGAAGCCGGTCAGCCTGTAGCGGAACGGCTTGCCGTCGGTGGTCGGGAACTGGTCGCAACTGGCCAGCGCCGGAGTGGAAGCCAGCAACGCCAATAACAGGATTAGTTTTCGCATGATCATTTTGCCAAGGTTTGGAATATGACAAGCCGGGAAGATGGTGAACCGTTCACAAGCCCGGCCCGATATGCACCGGACCGGGGGAGGGAGATCTCTGCATGCTCATCCCCGGGGCCTGCGGCAAGCCGGTGGTCACGTTCGTGACGGGCGCGCAGATGGCCTCGATCTGTTGATAGCCGCTGCCCTTTCCTGCCTTCTTGCGTTCCGGCAACTCGTACGCGATGCGGCAGGCCGAGGCTTCGTCGTTGCCCCAGGTCACCTTCAGTTCGCCCTTGTCCTGGAGGCCGCGCGCAAAGATCTTGCTGGCCTGGCCGACCACGCCGACTTCCTGYCCACCCTCGTCGTGGACCGCCGCGCCGAACGGCAGCGCCATGTCGTTGGACCGGCGCGCCCGGATCATTGCCGAGCGTCCCGAGACGGTCTCGAACTTGAGCATCGGCACCGAGCCGGCGCGCGGGGCGACTTGCTGGCTGGTCTCGCGCAGTTCCACGTCGGTGGACAGGCCCTTGGGATCCAGCGACACCGTATTCATGCTGTACGGCGTCAGGTACGGCACGACCGCATAGCCGCGGCTGTCGATACGCACGCCCGACGCATTGGTCACGCGCGCGCCCTCGGCGTTGGGCGCCTCGACAATCGCGAAGGTGTCGGACAGCGGCTGCGACAGCGTGACGCCGCCGCGGTGCAAGACCGCCGCGCCGCGCACGCCGATCGCGGCTTGCTGGTAGTCGGAGCCGCCGCTCACGCTGGCGTTGAGATCCGCATACGGGCTGCGGTACAGCACGTTGGCGCCGCCGTCGGTGCTGCTTTGTCCGGCACCCGAGGTGTGGTTCGCGCTCAGGCTGTAGGAGAGTTCGTTGTCGGCCCCCGCGGAGCCCGACAAGGTGGTCTGCGCCTGCATGCTGCCATTGCTGTTGCGCGAGACGTTGCCGGTCAGGGTCAGCGGGTTCTGCTTGCCCAGCGGGATCGTGACGCTCGCGAAGTACATCGTGCCCATACGGCCGTCGGCGCCGCGCTGGCGCGTGGCCGAGACACCGAAGGAAATATTCTTGTAGACGTTGTTGTAGCCGACCGAATAGTTGATGTCCGAGCCGTCGCGGTTCCAGTAGTTGGCCGTGGAGGCGGTGACGTTGAGCCGCCCGCCCCGTTCGCCGAGCCGCTGGCCGAGCGTGACCGATGCGCGGTTGCGCTGGCGCCATACGCTGTCGATGGTGTGGCCTTGATCCGCCTGTGCGCGTGCGCGCATGGCTTCGTTGAGACCGAAGTAGCCGCCGGTGGAATAGCGGTAGGCGGCGATCGACAGATCGGTTCCGGTTTGCAGGACCGACTTGGAGTAGCTGAGCCGCGTACTGGTGCCGTTGAAGGTCCCGACGCCCGACACCGAGGTGTGGGCCTGCGTCACGTCCGCGCCGACCGCGCCGACCGGCGTGTTGAAGGCGCCGCCGAGCATGGCCGAAGCATAGCCTTGCGCCAGCGTCACGCCACCATAGCCGGTGACCAGGTTGTTGAGGCCGCGCTGCCAGGTACCCTGGACGAACAGCGGGTTCTTGCTGTTCTGGGCATCGCGCACCGCGCCGGCCACGACGCTGTAGCGGTTGACGCCGGGCCGCAGGGACAGCGGCACGGCGGCATACGGCACCGAGAACGAGCGCACGGTGCCATCCGCCTCGGTTACCGTGACGTTCAGGTCGCCGCCATATCCGGTGGCGTAGAGGTCGTCGATCTCGAACGCCCCGGGCGCCACCGTGGTCTCGTAGATCGTCATGCCGGCCTGGCGGATCGTCACCCTTGCGTTGCTGGTGGCGACGCCGCGCACCGTGGGCGCATAGCCGCGCAGCGAATCGGGAAGCATGCGGTCGTCGGTGGCCAGGCGCACGCCGCGGAAGGCCGTCGAATCGAACAGTTCACCGCTTGTGTACGCTTCGCCCAGGGTTAGCTGAGAAGCCAGCTTGAGCAGGTCGCGCTGAACGTAAGTCGAGATGTTCTGGTAATCGCTGTGGCCGCTCCCGCTCCAGTTGTACGAGCCGTTGTGGCGGAAATGCCAGTCGCCCGCGTTGAAGCCGGCGTTCAGGCCAAGGTAGCCCTGCGTCTGCACGCCATTGCTGCCGTGGCCCTTGAAGCTGTAGACATTGAACTGGTAGCCGAGGATGCCCGTCGTCACGCCGGAGTCCAGCAGTTCGGGACTCACGGAGCCGCGTGCGCTGCGGCTCAGGGAAACCTGCGGGATGCCAAGTTCCAGGCGCTGGTCGCCGAAATCGAAACTCGCGCTTGCCCCGGGAATCACCTCGGTGATGGGCAGGCATTCGCCTGAGGCCGCAAGCCGCGTAGCCATCCCGGGTGCCAGCTTCCGGAGATCGACGCCGGCCTTTTGCAGCAGTCCGGCGTCGAAGCACGCCTGTGCGTCGCTGTCATCCGCGCCGAGAGCCCGGAACGGCACGTCGGTGCGGCTGACCCGGTTGCCATTGACGTACATATCGATGTTGTAGGTGCCGGGCAGAACGACATTGCCCCGCTCGAAACGCGACAGGTCCACGCGCCGGCTGCTGCCCGTTGCCAGGAATCCGCTGTCGAACTCGACTTGCGCGACCTGCCTGGTTGCGGGCGCGGCCGCCTCGGCCAATGCCTCGGACTGCCAGGCGGCCAGGCTCGACAGCACCAGCGCACACAACGGCTTGAGGCGGAAAAGAGGGTTGCCATCCTGGGCCGGACGTTGGGCCGGGGTCATTGCGGGTTGCTCCTTGTTATGGGCTGCCGGGACATCCGCGCATGGCGGATGCGAGGCCGAACGGGGTCCTCCAGCGTCCCGCCGGGGGACCTGGCCACACGCTTCCCGGCGCAAGGCTTTTCAGGAAAGCCTCAGGCTGGCGAAGCGGATGGGGACCTGTACTGGATTCGGGAAGGAACGGCGTGGGGGCGGGTGATTGCCCAGGGTGCCGCGCTCAGGGGCCATGGCGCTGCTACCCTGTTGCTACGATCAGCCTCCCGGCTTGAAGGGGGCGACAGGCTTGCCTTGCACGATGCCGCCCCAGTCGTTGATGCTGCTGAAGTCGACTTGCGCGGCCGATGCCGGCGCGGACGCGAGGCCTTCGATCGGGAACAGATGCGAGGTGCCGGGCAGTACGTAGCCCATGCCGGCATTGAAGTTCTTGCCTTCGACCTTCAGCGCGATGCTGCCCAGGTTCACGACAAAGGGGGTAGGGTTGCTTGCCTTCAGCGCATATCCCTTGCCGCTGTCGGCCTGGACGATTTCCCACACGATCTTCGCGGGCGCTTCGTCGGCGCGGCCGGGCAGGGCTGGCGGGCGGAACATCATCTTGATGCGGGTACGGAAGGCGAGTTGCAGGCGGTTGGCATCTTCACCGATCTCGGCCTTCGGCGGGACTTCGAGCACATTGAGCCAGAACAGGGATTCCTTGTCCTGTGGCATCGGCTCCTTGCTATAGATCACGCGCAGCATCTGGCCCTTGCCGGGTTCGAGGCGGAACATCGCGGGCGTCAGCGTGAACGGCACGTCGATCTTCTCGGGCGACTCGTTGGCGTCGCCCTTGTCGAGCCAGGTCTGGACCAGCGCCGGCGTCTGGCCGTCGTTGGTGAGGCTGACCGTGACTTCGCGCTCCTGCGCCGGAAAGATGATCCGGGTGCCGGCGATGACGACGCTCGCGTGTGCCTGGGCCGCAAGCAGACTGGCCACGAAGGCCACCGCCATGAGCGGCTTGAGAATGGTGTGTTTCATCTTCACTTCCGATGCGTTGGATTCCTGGGAGATTGCGTTTCCTCGGAAGCCGTCTCGAAAACGCAGAAACGGCTTGGAAGGCTGCGCATCGCTGCGGGAGCGGCTCGGGCGGAGCCGTCTCCCGCGAAGCGCTTATTGATAGACCAGCGAGTACTGGACGCGCGAGTTGGCGGCGCCGGCCTGGACCGTGCCGGTCGACACGTACTCAGCGTAGTAGTGCAGGGTGGTGATACCGCCCGTGACGAGATCCACGGCGGGCGAGTTCTGGTCGTTCTGCGCGGCGCCGGCCTTGATCGGGTTGTAGCTGGCGTTCAGCAGGCGGATATCGACGCCCGAGGCGCCGCCGGCGTCCACGGTCAGGCGACCTTCGGAATTGACGGTCGAGCCGGCCTCGAATGCGGTGGCAACCTTGGTGCTCGAACCCGCGCAGCCGTCCAGCTTGATGGTGAAGGGCGTGCGACCCGCGACGGCGCCTGGTTGGCTCAGGGCCGACGTCGAGACCGGCGGCAGCGCCACGGTCATCATGTTGGCGCCACCGCCGCCATTGATCGTGCAGGTCGTGGCGACCACGCTGCCGGTGAATTCGATGGTGCCGTCAGCGGCGTGCGCGGCGGGCGCGAAAGCGGCAGCGCAGGCAGCGGTGGCGATGGCGGAAGCGATCAGGTTCTTTTTCATGATTCAGATAGCAGTAGTTGGAGGGGGTTGCTACTTTCGAAGTGCTGCTGTGTTGATGCAGGCTTCAGAAGCAAGTTTCGGGTAAACCCTTTTTTGTTTCTATCTGACCTGAACGAAATTCATGGCGAATAGATAGGACAAGTACGAAAGTGATGCAGGTACCGTGCGGGCGCGTCGTAGTGGCTCGTGCGGCGCAAGTGCGATCGCGGGCGTGGCCAGTAAAATCCGGGCGCGGGAGTGGCGCGGCGAGGGGGCATCTGCTTCCGGCGCAGGCAGGAGGAGACGCCAGGGAATCCGCCGTGAGGCTGGCGCTGGATGAACCGCGTCATCTCGAGGCGCTGCTCGCCGAAGTCGGCACTGGCGGTGGCGTCGTCGACGGGCTGGAAGGGCGGGTGGCCGCCAGCGATCGGATTGCGGCGATCGAAGCCGCTTGCACGGCCAGGCCGATACGCGTTACGCCTCGTGCTCTGCGCAGAACGTCGCGAGTTCCTGGCGGAAGGTCAGCATGACCTCCTTCTGCAGCAAGGACWGATACTCGCGGAACGGCGTGTCGAGATCGAAGGCCGCATCGTTGTAGGTGCGTTGCAGGAATGCCAGCGACTCGGCCAGCGAGCGTGCCTGTTCGGACTGATGCAGGCGTAGCCGCCAGTCCACCGCTTCGTGATGGTCGGCGAGCAGGTTCTGGTGCGGCGGGCAGGCGATCTCGCCGACCTGCCTGGCTTCATGAAACGCCACCAGGTAGGCGCAGATGGCCGACATGCGCCGGTTGGCCTCGGAGGCCGATTCGGCCAGCATGACCGCGGATGCCGCGAGCTCGTCCGGGCGGCTGCGCGTACGCCGCCGCTCGGGTGCGGCCGCCTGCAGCGGCCGCACCGCGACCAGCAGCGATGGCGGCAGCACCCGGTTGAATTCCCTGGCAAGCACGGCGTGGATCGTGTGCGTGAGCCGGGCACAGCTCGCGATATCGTCGCTGATATAGAAGTCGAGCGCGACCGCGCTTTTCCTGACATCCGAAACCACCGCCCGGACCGGAGTGGCGCCCTCATCGCGCAGCGCGGCCAGGCAGATATTGGCGCGCGCCAGCCATTCGCCGTTGTGCCGCAGGGCGTCGGCCAGGCTGTTTATGGTCATTTCCTGATCGGCACGCAGCGTCACCACCATGCGCGGGTGGGAAAGGCTGTCGCTGACGGCATGGAGCGGATCGGCGCCAGAGCTTGCCGGCATGATGCGTTTGTTCTTTTTCATCTCGCTCCTGATCCTGTTGGCCGGCGGACGCCCGGTGGTGGTGCCGGGGCAGGGCGACGCCGTAGCGGTGAAAAGTAGAGGCAAGAAGTATGGCGCCGTGCGCGCCCGGGCGGATGCGGACTTTTCCCGAGCCGATTGCGGCGGATTCTGCGCGGCGGCCGTGATGGCATTGCCCGCATCCTGACTTGCGCCGGTGGCGTCCCGGGTCGGCAGGACGAATGCCATGGCGCCATCGGTAATGGCGACCTTTCCGCGGCCAATTCAGGGCTTTCCCATGCGCGCCACGAGGGAACTATCGGAGAATCCCGGAACAGAAATCGCGCCCCGCGCGCGCTAGCAGCAAATGGCGCAATATTTTCAGATGGAGGCTGCGCAAAAATGACAACGGTGTTGATAGTTGACGATCATCCGGCGATGCGCATGGTCATGCGCACGCGGTTGTTGCAGGTGCTCGGCGTAAGCCGCGTCCTCGAAGCCGGCAATGGTCAGTCAGCGCTGGACATCATGAACGAGTGTCCGGCCGACCTGGTCATCCTGGACCTCGACCTGCCCAAGGTCAATGGACTGGAAGTCATTCCCCGGCTGCGGATGATGCAGCCGCAAGTGCGGATCCTGGTGCTGTCCGGCCAGGATACGCTGACGTTCGCGCCCCGTGCCATGCAGCTTGGCGCGCGGGGCTTCGTAAGCAAGCAGCAGGAAATGGGCGAGATCATGCGCTGCGTGGACGCGGTGATGGCCGGCTACACGCTGTTCCCGCCCGAAGTCGGCGACGCCGAGTCGGTGCCTCCTGACATGCGCGACGACAGAGACCGGCTCCGGCGGCTGACCGACAGGGAGATCGTTATCCTGCAGATGCTGGCCAGAGGGATGTCCAATGCAGCCATCGGCAAGCTGCAATTCATCAGCAACAAGACGGTGAGTAGTCATAAGATCCACATCATGGCCAAGCTCGGCGTCGCCACGCTGGTGGAGTTGGTAGACTTTGCCCGTCGCTGCCATATCGCGCCGTGACGGCGGCAGAATCTTCATTGTGAATCGTCCGGAGGACAACAATCATGCATCGCGCATTGATCATCGGTGACACCGCGGACTGGGCCGAAGACAGCGGCGTCGCCGCGCTGCTGGAGGGCCTGGGCTTCGAGGCGACGGCACATGCGGTGGAATCGCCCGGGGCGCCGGGGCGAGGCTGGCGCCTGGTGCTTGTGCGGCTTCCGGCAGACGGCGCACTGCCGGCCAGGGTGGTGCCGGATTCCGACGGCGCCGGGCCGACGCTGTGGCTCGCGGTTTCATCCGCTACCGCGGCTTCCGTGGACACGCGCTTCGGTGGCATGCTGACGGAGCCGGTACGCGAGCATGACCTGGCGCGGGAGCTTGCTCGGCATGGCGTCCTGCCGATCAGCGCGCAGGAGGAAGCGGCATTCTGGCCGGCCATCGAAACACTGTCCGATGGCGATCCCGACATGATCGCGGAACTGGTTGCCAGCCTGGTCGATACCAACCGCGCGGATCTCGTGCTCCTGCGCAATGCCTGTGCTGCCGCCGACTGGGACGAGGCGGCCTCGCTGGCACACCGTTTCAAGGGCGCGGCCAGGATCCTGGAGTGCAGTTCGGTGGTTGCGCTCTGCGCGCGCCTGGAAGCGGCGGCCCGCGCGCGCGACGCCGACGGTGTCAGCGCGCTGCTGGCGCTGTTCGAGCCGACCGTGGAGCGTCTGAACAATTGCCTGGAGGCCCGATAGCGGGCCCGGCCGGGAATAAAAAGCGGATGCCCCGGTGCAGGCTTGCACCTTGCACCGGGACATCCGCGGCAAGCCCGACAAGCCGGAAAGTGCCGGCCGGGCAGGGATTGTCAGAAGCGGTGACGCATGCCGACGCTGGCGCCAAACTGGTTTTCGCCGGGCAACACCTGGCCATCGCCGTTCACGCTGGTCTGCGACATGAAACCGCGCGCGTTGTCGGTCTTGTTCAGCGCATAGGCCATGTTCATATAGAGTTCGGTGCGCTTGGACACGGCGTAGTTGGCGCCGAGCGAGAACAGCCACGGATCCGCGCTGGTGCCCCGGTAGTCCTGGTAGTACAGGGCGCCACTGAACGAGGTCGCGGCCGTCAGCTGATAGCTAATGCCGGCCCAGCCCAGGTGAGCGATGCCGCTGCCCGTGGCGGGCGTGAAGCCCAGGTGTTGCCAGCGATAGCCGCCGAAGACCTTGGCGGGTCCGAAGGCGTAGCTGCCGGCGATGCTGGCGCGCTGGTCATGGCGGTTGCGGCTGGCAATGGTGTCGCCGTTCTTCTGGTCGAAGACAGCACCGACCGCGAATGCGCCCGTGGCGTAGTTCAGGCCGAATGCATATTCGCGGCCGACCTTCCATTGTCCCGGGACTTCTCCATTCGTTCCGCTGACACCGTCATGACCGAAGCTGTAGAGCCCGGACGCGGTCAGGCCGCCGAAGCTTCCGCGGTACTTGATGGCGTTGTCGGCGCGCGAGCCGAAATCATTGTCCATTGCATAGATGGAGTAGCTGCTCGCGGTGGCCATCGGATCATACCGCAGCGCGAAATCGTACATCGGCGTCTGTTGGCGGCCAAGCGTCACGGTACCTCCCGGCGTTTCCAGCCCGACGTATGACTGCCGGCCGAACAGGCGCCCATCGGTCTTGCCATCGTCGATGGAAAATCCGCTTTCCAGCACAAAGATGCCTTTCAGCCCGCCGCCGAGGTCCTCGACGCCGCGCAGGCCCCAGCGCGAGCCGGTCAGCCCGCCACCGGACTGCATGCGATAGACCTTGTCGCCGTTGCCGGGCTGCCTGTTGACGAATTCCAGTCCGGCATCCGCCACGCCGTACAGGGTGACGGCGCTTTGCGCCCAGGCGCCGCTCGCCAGGATCAGGGCAGCTGATGCAACCATTGTCTTCTTCATATCTGATTTCCTCGGTTAAGAAATTCTGGTCTTTCCCTCGCCCAGGGTGAAACCTGGCGAGCGCCCGCCCGCTACCGGGACATGCCGAGGTCCGCGGGGACCGCGCACTCGTCGGCGGCGATTGCCGGAAGGTGCATCCGCAGCGGCACCCCGTCGGCCGGGAGCCGTTCTGTGCGTGCCTCCGCGGGCCAGTCGGCGCGCGGCGTCTCCTGGACGTCCAGGCGATAGCCAAGCGCGTGGATCGACGCGATGGTGATGCCATTGACGGGCCGCAGCTCCAGCACGCGCCGCAGGCGGGCAATCAGCGCGGCGAGCGCGCGCGACATGGCGGGCAGCACCCGGCCCCACACCATGATTTCGATATGGTTGCGGGGCAGTACCTGCGACGGCGACGAGAACAGCAGCCAGGCCAGGCTGAATTCCTTGGGCGTAAGATGGATATCCCTGCCGTGCAGGCTGGCGCAGTACCTGTCGACGTTCAGCACATAGGCGCCGAGGTGGATCAGGCGCCGGCGTGCGGTCGGGGCAGTGTCGTGACGGCGGCAATGCGACACCATCCGCGCCAGCAGTTCGGCCGGGCGCAACGTCGRGCAATGGTCGTCGGCGCCCGCGGCGAACGCCTCCATGATTTCATGGTGATTTGCCTTGGCGGACACCACGATGACGGGGGTCTGGAATGCGAACGTGCAGCGGATCATCCTGACTACCTCGGCGCCTTGTCCGTCCGGCTGGTCGCCGGCAATCAGGATCATGTCGAAGACCTGCTCGCGCAGGTCGCGCAGCAGCCCGGCGCGCGCGGCGTAACGATGGCAAGGGAACCCGGCGCCGGTGACGAGATCGGCGACCGACAGGGAACTCGCCGGGTTGGCATCCAGTAATGCGACTTTCATAGATCGACCTCAGAGTCTGTCCGCGCGCAAGTGGCATCGATGCGTGACGACGCCTGGCGAGCGGAAATACAACATAGCCCCAACGCCCCCTGCCGGAACCGGGAAAATTCCCCAAGAAAGACGGAATACTTCGGTTTCGCCCCCGCGTTTTGCGCCAGATCAATTGGCGGGAGGGGGGGGCACCCGCGCCGGCGTTGCGCAAGCGGCACGACGACACGCCGCGCGGTGCGGCAGAGGACAGCCAGCCTGGCCGTGGAGGCGCTATCATGCTCAGCCATCGAACACCGGGCGCCCGGCAGCCAGCGCGCGTTGCACAATGCGCCGGCACCGAACGCAGGCAGCGGGCGGCCGCGCCGGAACGCAACGTATCGCAGCGACATAGGACAACCGACTCATGAGCAAAACCTGGACCTCGCGCGAGGCCTGGCAAGGGTGGCTGGTTCATCTCGCATTGCTGCTCTTTTGCGCCGGCGCGCTGCCTGCCGGGGCGGGGCAGGCGTCACCTGTGGCGGCGGCGTCCGCACCGGTCGTCATCAGGATCGGCATCGTGAAGCAGGGGTTGCCGCCATTTCTGTTCGCGCGGGGGCCGCAGCCTAGCGGATACGGCATCGACATGCTGCGCGAAGCGCTCGGCGGCGCGACGACGCGCTTCACGGAGCGCGAGTATCCCGACATTCCTGCCTTGATCGCGGCCACCTGCAAGGGCGAGATCGACATCCTGATCAGCATGGCGAAGACGGATGCGCGCAAGAATTGCCTGATCTATTCCGAGCCCTACTTCAACGGCGACACGGTCGTGGTGGGGCGCCGCGCGGATCAGGTGGCCGGGACGCTGTCGCCCGGCTCCACGGGCGCCCGCTTCGCCGTCGAACCGGGCTTCTATATGGAAGGCGTGGTGCGTGCCAGGTATCCCCGCGCCACGCTGGTGCCGGCGGGCGACGTCACGGACGGCCTGCGCGCCGTCGCAACGGGCAGGGCGGATTTCTATTCGGCATTGCAGCCGGTGGCGGAATACACGCTTGCCAGGCGCGAGTTCGACACGCTCTCGGTGGTCAATACCTACCGCGAGCCCGGCAGCGAGGTGTATTTCGCATTCCCGCCCGCATCCACCGCCTTCCGGGCCCAGGTGAATGCTGGGCTGGCGCGGATAAGCAGCGAGCGCCGCCTGGCGCTGCTGGCCAGATGGATCAATGCGCGGCTGGTGCAGCAGGAGCCCGCGGAACAGTTTTTCCTGGCGCCCGAGGAACGCGCCTTCCTGAGCGCGCTGCCGCCCCTGCGGGTAGGCTTCGACGTCGGGCTGGCGCCGTACAGTTATCTCGATGAAAGCGGCCGTCCAAGCGGGATTGCGCTCGACTACCTGGGCTACCTGGGCGAGGCGCTTGGCCTGCGCTTCCAGCGTGTGCCTTCGGCGAGCTTCGGCAAGACCGTGGAGGCCATGCACAGCGGTGGCCTGGACCTGATGGCCGTGGCCGCCCCGCACGATTCCGGCTTGCGCGCTCTGCCGGTTTCGCGTCCGTATGCGGCATTTCCCGTGGTGATCGTGGGCCGGCAGTCGGCGCCGGCGATCGGGCATCTCAAGGACATCGAAGGGCTGCGCGTTGTCGTCACCGCCGCGGGCGGCGTGGGCGACATGGTCCGCACGGAAGTCCCCGGCGCGCGCCTGTCGACGGCCGCGAGCGTCCATGCGGCCCTGGACAGCGTGGCGAGCGGCAATGCCGATGTCTATGTCGACGACCTGGCCTCGGCCGATGTCGAGCTGCAGCGCAGTTTCGCCGGCAAGTTGCGCGTCATCGGCTCCGGGGAGCGTCTGCTGGATATCGGCTTCGCCGTGTCGCCGGCGCTGTCGGCACGCCTGCTGCCGCTGGTCAACCGGGCCCTCTCGGCGCTGCCGGACCAGCGCCGGCTCGATATCCAGCAGCGCTACATGGCGGCCAGCTACGTGCTCGAGCCATCGTGGCGGCAGATACTGGAGCGTGCCGGGCTGCCGTTCGCGGCGCTGCTGTGCGTTGTCGCCATCCTCCTGCGCTCGCAGTACCTGTTGCGCAGGGAGGTGGCGGGCCGGCGCGAAGTCGAGCGCAAGGTCTCCGTGCAGCAGCGCTTCCAGTCGACGCTGATCGATGCCGTGCCCGTGCCCCTTGCGGTGATGGACAAGCAGGGCCGCTACCTGGCGGTCAATGCGGCGTTTGCGTCCTTGCTGGACGTGAAGCAGGAGGATCTGGTCGGCCGCCTGCAGAACGAGGCCGAGGTGTGGGGCGCCGAGATCAGCGCGACGCTGGACCGCGCGATCCGCGAAGCATTGCTGGCCGGGGAGATGCGCCATATCGCGCTCGATTTCCAGGGCACGGCCGGGCACGCGCGGCACTTTATTTGCTGGCTGCAGCCATTCGCCCCGAACGAGGCGGATGCCGGCGGCATCATCTGCTCGGCGGTGGAGGTTTCGGAGATCCGCCTGGCCGAGCTCAAGGCGCGCAAGGCCGAAGCGCGGCTGATCGACGTCACGCGGCACCTGCCGGCCACGGTGTTCCAGATGCGCCAGGCACAGGGCGAGGACTTTGCCTTCGTGTGGGTCAGCGGCAATACGCAGGAGCTGTTCGGGCTCGATGCCGAGGAAATCGTTGCCGACACCGCGCGCGTGCGGGCCTGCATCCATCCGGAGCACGCCGGGCCCCTGCGCGAAGCGGTCACCCGCGCGGGCGAGATCCTGCAGCCGGTCAATCACGAGGTGCGCCTGCTTGGCAGGGGCGGCTTGCAGTGGGCGCGGCTGCACGCGGTGCCACGCCGCGAGGACGACGGCAGCACGTTGTGGAACGGCTACTGGACCGACACCACCGAAGAACACGCGCGCGCCGCCGCGCTGGGCAGCGCGCGCGACACCGCCGAGGCGGCTTCCCGCGCCAAGGACAACTTCCTGGCCATGATGAGCCACGAGATCCGCACGCCCATGAGCGGGGTGCTGGGGCTGGTCGAACTGCTCGGCCATACCGAGCTGAGCCGTGAACAGGCGTCCACCGTCGGCATGATCGAGGACTCGGCCGGGGCCTTGCTGCAGATCCTGGACGATATCCTCGACTACTCCAAGATCGAAGCCGGCCGCATCGACATCGAGTGGCTGCCGCTGGACCTGCGCGAGCTTTGCGACAATGCGCTGGGACTGCTTGCCACGCGCGCGCACGACAAGGGCCTGCTGATGCGGCTCGATGTTAGCGAGGATGTGGCCGCCGTGGTGCTCGGCGACAGCGTGCGCCTGCGCCAGATATTCTTCAACCTGCTCAGCAATGCGATCAAGTTCACCGAGCGCGGCACGGTCAGTTTCGCCGTCGAGGTAGCCGGCGAGCGCAATGGCGCGCAGACCATCGTCTGCCGCATCAGCGACACCGGCGTCGGCATCGCGCCGGACCAGCGGGCGCGGCTGTTCGAGCCCTTCATGCAGGCGGACTCCTCCACCACGCGGCGTTTCGGCGGCACCGGCCTGGGGCTGTCGATCTGCCGCAGGCTGCTGGTGCTGATGCACGGCGAGATCACGCTGGAGAGCGAGCCGGGCGTCGGCACGCAGGTGGAAGTCCGGCTGACGCTGCCGGTCAGGGAAAAGGCCTATGYGGACCGCCCGCTGGCCGGGCGCCGCGCCGCGATCCGGGTGAGCGATGCCGGGGTCGCGCATGCCCTGGCGCATCTGCTGCGGGCGGCCGGCGCGGATGCGGATAACGGTGCGGATAACAGCGCTGATAGCGGCCCGGATAGCGACCCGGATAGCGGCCCGGATAGCGACCCGGTTAGCGGCGCGCAACCGACGGGCAGGCAAGCGCGCGCGGGTTTTGACCTGCTCTTCCTCGACGACGGCGCGCCGCTACCCGTACAGGCTGGCGCCGCCGCGCCCGCGGTGATCCACATCACCGACAAGCCCAAGCTGGCCGGCTACCGCCTGACGCGAGGCGATGTGCGCCTGAGCGTCAATCCGCTGACCTGGCGGGGCCTCAAGGCGGCCTCGCTGGCCGCGCCGGGCGGGAGCGCCGCGCGCGGCGCCGAGCGCGCCACCACAGGGCCGGCCGGCGTGCCGGCGCTCTCGCGCGAGGCGGCGCTTGCCCAAGGACGGCTGATCCTGGTCGCCGAGGATCATCCCACCAACCGCATCCTGCTGCAGCGCCAGCTCAAGGTGCTCGGCTATGCCAGCGACGCTGTCGTCGATGGCGGCCAGGCGCTGGCGGCGCTGGGCGAGACGGACTACGCCCTGCTGATCACGGATTGCCACATGCCGGTGATGAACGGCTACGAACTGGCTGCGCAAGTGCGTGCGCGGGAGGCCGCGAGAGCGGGCGAAGCCGGCAAGGGGCGGCCCCATCTGCCGATCGTCGCCATCACCGCAAGCACCGAAGCCGCGGAAATGCAGCGTTGCCTGGACGCCGGCATGGACGAATGCCTGTTCAAGCCCGCGCAGCTGCACATATTGCAGGCGTGCCTGGAACGCTGGATCCGGCCGGCAAGCCTGTCCGGCACCGCGACGCAGCAGGAGTAGGCCGGCCGCACGGAGGCGCGGGCCTCAGCGCTGCGCCAGGACCTGCCGCAGTGCCTGCTTGAGCTCCTGCATCGACGCGGGCTTGCCCAGGAAGACGTCGATGCCCGCGGCGCGGCTGCGATGCTCCTCTTCGGCGAGCGTCGATGCCGACACCGCGATGATCGGGGTGTGCCTGCCATCCTTGCTCGCGCGCAACTGCCTGGCCAGGGCAAAGCCATCCATGCCCGGCATGTAGAGGTCGGTGATCAGCAGGTCCGTCGGCGCCGCGTGCAGCGCCTTCCAGGCGCCTTCGCCGTTGTCGCAGATCACCACGTTGTCGTAGCCGAGCTGCCGCAGCTGGGTCTTGAGCAGCAGCTGGTTGACGCGGTGATCCTCCGCCACCACGATGCGCGCCGCCTTCCTGTCCGCCGGCGCCGGCTCGCCGGACGGTGCGACCTCCGCGCCGGGATTGCCGCCGTGGCCGCTCGGCAGCGCCTCCTGGCAGGCGCCGATGAAGGCGCTCCAGGCGATGGGATTGTCGTGCAGCACGACCGGGCTGCCGCTACCCGTGCCGGCCGGCCGGCCGCCCTTGCGCACCAGCAGGATATCGCCGGGATGATGCGCTCCGGCCGCCCCCACGATGCGCAGCGGCGCATGGTATTCGTCCTGGGCGCCCACCACGAAGGGGCGCATGCCGGCGGCGCGGGCGTAGTGCTTGAGCGCCATCACCGCGGCGGGCTCGTCCACGGCAATCGCAATCTTCCTGTTGGCCAGTTGCGGGAACTCGTAGTTGTCGCAATCCACCTGCATCGTCAGCCGCAGCGTCACCGAGGTGCCGTTGCCTTCGGTGCTGCTGATCTCGAGCTGGCCGCCCATGAGTTCGGCCAGTTGCCGGCAGATCGTCAGCCCGAGCCCGGTGCCGCTGAAGCGCCGGGTCGAGTGGCCGTCGACCTGCTCGAACGGCTCGAACAGCATGTGCAGCGCCCCGGCCGGGATGCCGATGCCGGTGTCGCTCACGGTGATCTCGATCATCTCGTGCCCGTGCGCGCTTTCCACCTGCGCGGCGCTCACGCTGATGCTGCCTTGCACCGTGAACTTGATGGCGTTGGAGATCAGGTTGAGCAGGATCTGGCGGATGCGCACGGCATCGGCGAGATAGCGTGCCGCGATGCCGGAATCGATGCAGATGTTCATCCGCAGGCCCTTCTCGCAGGCGTTGCCGGACAGCAGGAATACCGCGCCCTCGATCAGCTCGCGCAGATCGGTCCCGGTCTCGACGATCTTCATCTTGCCGGCGCCGATCTTGGCATAGTCGAGGATGTCGTTGAGGATCTGCAGCAGGGCCTCGCCGGAGCTGTTGGCCACCTGGGCCAGATGCCGCTGGTGGTCGTCCAGCCCGGTATCGATCAGCATCTCCAGCAGGCCCAGCATGCCGTGCATCGGCGTGCGGATCTCATGGCTCATCATGGCCAGGAAACTGTCCTTGGCGTGTAGCGCCGCCTCCGCGGCATCCCTGGCCTGCATCAGGGCCTCGGCCTGGGCGCGCTCCTGCGCGGCGGCGTCCTGCAACTGCCTGATCAGCAGGTTGCGGTCGGCCTCCAGTTCCTCCCTGGCGATCGCCGCGCGCCGCAGCACCTGCACGGAATGCAGCAGGGCGCCGATCTGGGTGCCGCGCCGCGCCGACGGCAGCGTGAGGTTGTAGTCGCCCCCGGCGATGCTTCGTATGGCCTCCGTGGCCCCGGACAGCGGGCGGATGATGCGGCGCGCGAACATGACGATGATGACGCCGAGCGCCAGCAGCGCCATGCCGATGATGCCGCACAGCAGGCGCAGCTTGGCGCCGGCGGCGGCTTCCTGCTGGCGCACGATATGCATGGCGGAGGCGATCTCCGCATCGCGCACGCGGATGATGGCGGCCATGGTCGGGACGTAGCGCTCGGCAAAGGCCGCGGTCGACGGGTAGCGCAGGTCGTGCGGCGGCAGCGCGGCGACCTCGTTGAGATAGGCAACGCCGTCGGTGAAGTAGCTCGATGCCATTTCGTGGATGGCCATCACGGAGGGGCGGCGCGTGGCCTTGTCGTCGCGGGCGCGCATCGTGATCAGCTCGCCCAGCGCGCGAATCCTGCCAGTCTCGGTCCACAGTTCGCGCCGCTCCTCCGCGGACAGCGCCCGGTGCGCGGTGAGTGCCGGAGTGAACACGGAGCCGGCGCGTCCGGCCTGCTCGCGCAGCTCGGCGGACAGGCGCGCAATGCCTGCGTGCTCGGCGGTCAGCGGCTCCGCGCGGATCAGGTCGAACATGACTTCGTCGGAAATCCGCATGATGTCGGCGGTGGCGGTGAACATGGTGCCCAGCACGGTGCACAGTCCGTCGGTGGTGCGTCCCGGGCGCGGCGTCTGCGCAATCCGGTCGACACCCGCGCGCGCGTCGCGCAGTTGCGCGTGGATCTCCCTCAGGAGCTTGGCGCTGGCCGGGCAGTGCGCGCACGGCATGGCGTCGAGATGCGAGACCGCGGCGCCCAGCGCGCGGTCGGTCTCCGCGCGTGCACGGGTGAGCGCTTCCTGCTTGCTGGCCGGCACGGGCGAATCGCTGCCCATCACGGCGTTCGAAGGCCCGCGCTCCGCAGAAGCCTTTTCTGCCGCGACCAGCACCGAGTTGAACAGGTTCAGCACCGGTTCGGTCTCTTGCGCGGCGTTATAGCTCTGCCATCCCAGCAGCAGCAGGTAACCCGCGAGCCCTACCGTGGTGGCGAAGATAAAGGCGGCAAGCAGCCGGAAGCGTCGATCTATTCGCATTGTGTTGTTTCAGGTGCGGTTATGTGCTCGTGTCGACGGCGCATCCGGGCAATCGCGTCACAGCCGGCGGCAATGACGTGGCCGGGACGGTACAAGGTGCTGGCGAAATTCCGGGGCGGTCCCTGGCGCGCCCCCGGTTGATCATGCGAGGCTGGCTTGCCCATCCGGCCGGGCCTGGGCGGACGGGCATGCCGGAGACCCGCGCCGTGCCTTGCGGCGGCCTGGCGCGGTCAGGCGTGGGTGGGTTGTCATGCGGGGAGGCGCCAACAAAAAGCGCGAACGATTCTGGGTGGAACTTGCTGATAACAGGCTGGACTTTATCCCGCCTTTTCCCGCATGATTTTGGGAAATTTCCCAATGTAAGTGGGGAAATTTCCCAAACAGATCGAACGCGCGTAGGAATTTTCTGAGGCCGCCAGGCACGAAGAAAGCATGGCGCAGCGCGCCCTTGCACAGCCTGTGCGGAGGTTCATCCGATGGCCCGGCTCACGATCGCCACCTTCAACATCAATGGCATCCGCGCCCGGCTCCCCGCCTTGCTGGCGTGRCTGGCGCGCGAGGCGCCGGACGTGGCCTGCCTGCAGGAGCTGAAGGCGGACGACGCGGCATTCCCGGTCGGCGAGATCCATGCGGCGGGGTACGGCGCGGTCTGGCATGGCCAGAAATCGTGGAACGGCGTAGCGATCCTTGCCAGGGGCGTAGATCCCGTCGAATGCCGGCGCGGCTTGCCCGGCGATGCTGACGACGCCCACAGCCGCTACCTGGAAGCCGCGGTGCAGGGCGTACTGGTGGCCTGTCTGTACCTGCCCAACGGCAACCCGCAGCCTGGACCGAAGTTCGACTACAAGCTCGCCTGGTTCGAGCGCCTGATCACCCATGCGGCCAGCCTCCATGAGAGCGGCCTGCCGGTGGTCATCGCCGGCGACTTCAACGTGGTGCCGACCGACGCGGACATCTACAATCCGCGCTCATGGCGCAAGGATGCCTTGCTGCAGCCGCAGACCCGCGCCTGCTACCAGCGCCTGCTGGAGCAAGGCTGGACCGACGCCCTGCGCGCGTACTTCGGCGAGACGCGGGTCTATACGTTCTGGGATTACTTTCGCCAGCACTGGCAGACCGACTCGGGACTGCGCATCGATCATCTCTTGCTCAGTGCCGGCCTCGCGCCGCGCTTGCGCGCGGCGGGCGTAGACCGCTGGGTGCGCGGCGAGCCGCAGGCAAGCGACCATGCGCCGGCCTGGGTGGAACTCGACATGGGATCTGCCGCGCAAGGCAGGAAGCGCAAGGCTTAGGAACGCAGGAAGGCGGTGCCGCCGGCAGGCGGCCGCGGCTACGCTGCCCGCTCTGGCACCGGCGACGGCATGCGCGCGGTGGCGGCCGCATCCGGAAGGCCGGATGGCGGCATTGCCACGCGGCTCGCCAGTTCCACGAAGCTGGCGACGCTGGCGGTGCGCAGGGGATAGTAGGCGACCTGATGGCGGTCGCAGACACGCTTGATCGTGCTCATGGAATCGTGGTCGATACAGTCGACCGGGAACACCACCATGTCGGCGCGCGCTACCGTCGCGGCCAGCAGGCCCTTGCGGTCTTCGATGCCGCCGTCGTGCAGCACCAGCTGGCCGCCGGTCGATTCCACCAGCGATTTCAGTGTGTTGTTGGAGCCGGGGCGCCCGCCCACGTAGACGATGCGCTTGCCTTGCAGCAGGCGCAGTCCCGGATGGCGATCCTGCGCCTGCTCGCCGTTGCCATCGGCCGACAGCACGGCATGTTCCATGGCCAGCGCCTCGGCGCGGCTGATCTTGAGCTGGGCCAGCGCGTCTTCGAGCTGCGCGCGCAGCTCCCGCGCCGCGTCCTGCTCTTGCAGCACGCGTTGCTCCGCGGCTTCGCGGCGGCTGGCCTGCAGCGCGGCATCGTCTGCGCGCGCGGCCAGCGTTTCACGCAGCGCGTGGAGTTCGGCATGCGCCGGCTCGCGCGCGGCCAGCTGGGTGAGCCTGTCGCCAAGCTCGGCGGTCTGGCGCGTTGCCGCATCGTGCCGTGCGCTCATCTCCTGCAGGCGTTCCTGCTGGCGCTCGAGCTTGTCGCGCAGCGCCCCGTTCTCCGCTTCCAGCGCCATCAGCCGCCGGATATCGGCGCGGTTGGCGGCGCCCACCAGGTGCGACAGCATATGCACCTCGCCGAAGGCGGCCTGGCGCACCGCGACGCTGGCCTCCGGATGGGTCATCACGGCCCAGTAGGCCGGCGGAATATCGCCGCTGGCCACCGCATCCTGCCAGAGTCCCAGCACGGCCTGGGCACCCCTGGCGGCGCTGAAGCGGCGCAGCGCCAGCGCATAGCGCTCGTCCAGTGCCTTTTGCAGGGCCTTGCAGCCCTCGCCGCCGGCGCCGGCGAGCTTGACCGCTTCGTGATGGATCTCCAGGTCGGTCGTGCGCTGGCGCTCCAGCGCGGCAAAGCGCGGCACCAGCTTGCGCAGCTCGCCGGTGGTCATGCAGGTGCCGATGATCGAGCAGTGCAGGTGCGAGTCCAGTTCCGCCAGCCGCGTGCGGCGCCGACGGCGTGCAGCAGGCGGCGGCTGGCTTGTTGCCGAGCGCCGCCTCGATGCCATTGGCGCGGGCCAGGCGAAACGGGGGAGCGTGCATGCGGAACCTCGCGTGGAAGAAGAAAGGCCGGGTGCCGCGCCGCCAGCCAGGCGCGGAAACACTGCCGTATCGGCGAAATATACCATTGAATATAACGAGCATTGCGTGGCGGCAGATCGCGTTTGCAAAGGCGGTATGATCGGCAAGGTGGAGTGCGCGCTCCCCGCCAGCGCCCCGGCGCGGCCGTCATAACAATGCGAAGAGAGAGGTGAATATGAACACCAGCGCAAGAAACCAGCTGAGCGGCAAGGTCAGCGCCATTCACAATGGTGCGGTCAACGACGAAATCGAACTGGAGGTCGCCGGCGGGGTACGCATCGTCGCCACCATCACCGGGGCGAGCACCAAGCGGCTGGGCCTGGCCGTCGGCAAGGAGGCCATCGCCCTGATCAAGGCTTCGTCCGTGATCGTCGGCGTGGCCGATCCGGGCATGCTGCTGTCCGCCCGCAACCAGCTCGCGGGCACGGTGTCGGGCATCAAGACCGGCGCCGTCAATTCCGAGGTTGCCATCGGCCTGCCGCAGGGCGGCGAGATCGTGGCCATCATCACCAACGACAGCGTCACCAGCCTCGGCCTGAAGCAGGGCGGCGCAGCCGTCGCCATCTTCAAGGCTTCCAGCGTGCTGCTGGCCACGCGCGCCTGAGACCGCCGGCGCGCAGCGTCAGCGGGCGGGCGGCGCCGCGAACACCTCCAGGCTGGTCAGCCTGGAGACGTAGCGGCCGGCCTTGCCGTCATTAGGCATTAGGCACCACCAGTCGGGCAAAGCCGCTGGCGCCCAGCGGCGCGCCATCCATCTCATAGGCGATCAGGTCCGGCTGGTTGCGGCGAAGGCAGTCCGGGGGGCGCGAGCGGATGGACTCGCGCCACGCGCCTGTTTCGCCGCAAGGCCCGGGCGAGTTACCATGCCGCCATGGTCAAACTTGCCCGCTCCCGCACATCCGTCAGCCCGGACAAACCGCAGGCACTCCTGCGCATGCGCATCATGCTGGGCGACACCATCGCCATCGGCCCCGGCAAGATCGCCTTGCTCGAGGCGATCCGCGAATGCGGCTCCATCTCCGCCGCCGCCAGGCGCCTGGACATGTCCTACAAGCGGGCCTGGGACCTGCTCAACGAGATCAACCGCGCGCTGGCGCAGCCCGCCGTGGATTCCGAGCACGGCGGCTCGCAGGGCGGCGGCACGGTGCTGACTCCCGTGGGAGAGGACGTGGTCCGCCTCTACCGGGCCGCCGAGACGCTCGCCGCCAAGGCCTGCGCGGGCGAGATCGACGCGCTGATCCGGTTGCTGGCAAAACCCTGAGCGGCGGCGCGCCGCCGCTCAGGCGCGAAGATCCACTTGCGCCGCCGCGTGCGCGGCGATCTTGCTGCCGAAGCTGGAAATCGACGGTAGCGTGGCGTTGTGGTGCACGCGGATCATCTCCGCGCTCGCATGCGGCTTGTCGTGGGTCGTGTGCGCGTCCGCCGCCAGCGTGACATCGAGACCCAGCGCCGCGGCGCGTCGCGCCGTGGTGTCGACGCAGAACTCCGTGGCATAGCCGCACAGCACCACGTGCGAAACCGCCAGCGTGGACAGCAAGGCGCCCAGTTCGGTGCGAAGGAAGGAATCCGGCGTGGTCTTGCGGATGAAATGATCGTGAGCCCGCGCATCGAGCGCCGCCACAAGCTGCCACCCCGGCGTATCGAAGCGCAGCTCGTCCTCGCGGGTTTCGTGCTGGATGAATATGACCGGGACGTCCTTGCCGCGCGCACGCGCGATCAGCGCGTTGATATTGCCGATGACAGCGTCGGCCGACGCCGGCTGCGGCGCAGGCCCGAACAGGCCTTCCTGAACGTCGATTACCAGCAGGGCAGATGACATCGTCGCGCTCCTCGCGTCCCTTCGTTGAGAAGCCGCATTCTATCGCCGCCTTCGCGCCACCGGCGCGCCTTGAGTCCGCTGCCGCATTGAACAATACTGGGCCAAGGGTGTTCTCCAAGGAGCGGACCATGCTGCGAGACAGCCATGCATTCAGCGGGTATTCCGTCGACGACATTGCCAAGGCCGTGGATTTCTACGGTGGCGTGCTCGGACTCGAGGTGTCCCAATCCGGCGGCCTGCTGACCTTGAACCTGGCGGGTGGCAACTCCGTGCTGCTCTACCCGAAGCCCGGCCATGTGGCGGCGACCTTCACCGTGCTCAACTTCCCCGTGGAGAGCGTGGAGCGCGCAGTGGACAAGCTCGCCCAGCGCGGCGTGCGGTTCGAGAGCTACGACCTGCCCGGCGTCAAGACCGACGCGCGCGGCATCTCGCGTGGCGAGGGCGGCCCGGTCATCGCCTGGTTCAAGGACCCGGCCGGCAATATCCTGTCGGTGCTCGAGCCGATGTAAGTCCACGCTGCGAGAAATGCAGCCGTTCGATTGCGCTTTGCGTGGGCGTCACCTAATATGCAACCACTGGGTTGCATGAGGGCGGTTATCCGCAACCATTCGCGGATACGGCGGATGTCCGCCTGGCGCCCGGGCCGGCCCAATCGGAGATTGCATGATGGACTCATCCACTGATCGCATTGAACGTCAGATCCTGCTCAAGGCGTCGCCCGCGCGCGTCTGGCAAGCCTTGTCCGATGCCGAGGAATTCGGCAAGTGGTTCTGCGTGGACCTGCGCGGCAAGTCCTTTGTCGTCGGGCAGCCGGTGCGGGGCCAGATCACTTACCCGGGCTTCGAGCATGTGGTGTTCGAAGCCTGGATCGAGCGCATGGAGCCTGAGCGCCTGTTTGCCTGGCGCTGGCATCCGGCCGCGGTGGAAGCGGGGCGCGATTACTCGGCGGAGCCGACCACGCTGGTCGTCTTCGAACTGGAGCCCGTGCCAGGTGGCACGCTGCTGCGCGTGGTGGAATCGGGCTTCGATAACGTGCCGCCGGGGCGCCGCCTGGAAGCGTTCCGTATGAACAGCAACGGCTGGGAGGGACAGATGCGCAATATCGAAAAGCATGTTGCCGCGCAGTGACGTCAGCGCGGTGGGCGCGGTGGGCGCGGACTTGCGCAAGTCCGCGTCGGTCTTCGCCGCGCTCGGCGACGAAACCCGCCTGCGCCTAGTGGCCGCGCTGTGTGCCGGCGGCGCCATGTCCATCGCCCAGCTGACCGCCGGCAGCGACATCTCGCGGCAGGCCATCACCAAGCACCTGCACGCGCTGGCGCAGGTGGGCCTGGTCCACGACATCAAGGTCGGGCGCGAGCGCCAGTGGGCCTTCGATCCGGCACAGATCGAAGCCGCGCGCCGCTCGCTCGAACTGATCGCGCGCCAATGGGATCACGCGCTGGAGCGTCTGCGCCTGGCGCTGGAATCCTAGGCGCCCGCGCTGGCATCCGCGTGCCCGGCGTGGCGCGAAATTGTCCGGTGGCTTTGTGATTCGTGCGTGACTCGTGTCACGGAAATGTCATGTTCCGGCAGGACGATGGCGCTTCGTCCTTGAGGGAGCGGAACATGAACAACATCGAAGCGACGCCCGATGCCGGCGCCCGGCGCCTGCGCCCCAACCTGGACCACCGCCCCGGCAAGCTCGCCGGCCTGGCTTTCCTGTTGCTGCTGGCGGGAGGCATCGCCTACACGGGCGTGAGCCTGGTGCACGATGTGTCCTCGGCGCAGTCCATGCCGTCGACCTGGCTGCCTATCCTGCTGCTCGGCGTGGCCTTGCTGATCGCCCTGGGCTTCGAGTTCGTCAACGGCTTCCACGACACGGCCAACGCCGTGGCCACCGTGATCTACACCAACTCCCTGCCGCCGCACTTCGCGGTGGTGTGGTCCGGCTTGTTCAATTTCCTCGGCGTGCTGGTGTCGAGCGGCGCGGTGGCGTTCGGCATCATCTCGCTGCTGCCGGTGGAACTGATATTGCAGGTGGGTTCCTCGGCCGGTTTCGCGATGGTGTTCGCGTTACTGATCGCCGCCATCATCTGGAACCTCGGCACATGGTGGCTCGGCCTGCCGGCTTCGTCGTCCCATACGCTGATCGGCTCCATCATCGGCGTGGGCGTGGCCAATGCGCTGATGCACGGGCGGGACGGCACCAGCGGCGTGGACTGGCCGCAGGCCATCAAGGTAGGCTATTCGTTGCTGCTCTCGCCGCTGGTCGGCTTCGGCTGCGCGGCACTGCTGTTGCTGCTGCTGCGCGCGCTGGTCAGGCGCCCTGAGTTGTACGCCGAGCCCCAGGGCAACAAGGCTCCGCCCTGGTGGATCCGTGGCTTGCTGGTGCTCACCTGCACCGGCGTGTCGTTCGCGCACGGCTCCAACGATGGACAGAAGGGCATGGGCCTGATCATGCTGATCCTGGTCGGCACCGTGCCGATCTCCTATGCCCTGAACCGCGCCATGCCCGTGGACGAGACCACCCGTTTCGCGGCAGTGGCGCAGGTCACCAGCGACGCCCTGCAACGCAGCTTGCCGGCACCGGTGGCGGCACCCGCCGATCCGCATGGCGTGCTGTCGGACTACCTGCGTACGCGCGCATTCAACGCCGACGTGGTGCCCGCCCTCGCCAGCATCGCCGGCAAGATCGGCGACCAGGTGCGCGCGCACGACAGCCTGGCTGGCGTGCCGGCGACCTCGGTGGCCAACGTCCGCAACGAAATGTACCTCGCGTCCGAAGCCATCCGTCTGCTGGAGAAGGAAAGCACGGTGAGGTTCGATGCCGCCACCAGGGAAAACCTGGGCGCCTTCAAGCGGGAAATCGACACCGCCACCAAGTTCATCCCGCTGTGGGTCAAGGTGGCCGTGGCCATCGCGCTCGGCCTCGGCACCATGGTCGGGTGGAAGCGCATCGTGGTCACCGTGGGCGAGAAGATCGGCAAGACCCACCTGACCTATGCGCAGGGGGCTTGCGCCGAACTCGTGGCCATGGCCACCATCGGCGCGGCCGACGCCTTCGGCCTGCCGGTGTCCACCACTCACGTGCTTTCGTCAGGCGTGGCCGGCACCATGGCGGCAAACCGCTCGGGTTTGCAGATGTCCACCATCCGCAACCTGGCGATGGCCTGGGTGCTGACGCTGCCGGCGGCGATCTTGCTGTCGGGGTCTTTGTTCTGGGTGTTTACCAAGCTGTTCTGAAAGCCATTGCGGCGCGCGCGCCCGGCCTGCCCGCAACGCCCGCATCGCTGATGCTGGCTGCCCCTCGCCCGCCAGCGGCGAGGGGCCGCGGGAATCTCAGGCCGTCGCCAGGCCCGGCGAACGCGGCTTCGCGCCCTGGCCGAAACACGCCCGCCCGCGGAGGATCTTGCCCCTGCCCGGCGCGCACACGAAGGGCGCCGCCATGCGCACGCGAATCGCGCGGCCGGTGTCCTGCCCGCGACAGTGCGGCACTCGCCTGAAACGTTTCATATGCCGGGCTCGGCGAGCGCCGGCGCCGGCGCTGCGCCGTCCTGCCCCTGCTGCAGGAACTGGCGCGGCGAGACGCCAAACCGCGCGCGGAAGTCGCGCGAGAAATGCGCGCCGTCGGCGAAGCCGCAATCCAGTGCGATCTGCGTGATGCTGGCCGGGTTGTTGCGCAGCAGCCAGCTGCCATACTCCAGCCGCAGCGTGCGCTGGAACGCCATCGGCGAGACGCCGATGGCCTCGTGGAAGGCGCGTTCGAGCTGCCGCCGCCCCACGCCCACGTAGCGGGCGATGGCATCCAGCGAAGGCGGGTTGTCGATGCGCTGCTCGATATAGTGGGCGGCCTGGCGTACGCGGATGTCCTTGATGTGCGCCAGGTCGGCATAGAAATGCGCCTGCGGCAGCTTGGCCGGCCGCATGCCCTGCAGCATCATGTGGCGCACCGCCTGCTGGGTCTTCTCCCTGCCGCAATGGCGGGATACGAGGTACAGCCCGAGATCGATCGCGGCGGTCGAGCCGGCGCAGGTGATCAGGTCGCCCTCATCGACGAAGAGATGGTCCACCACGGCGCGCGTGCGCGGATAGCGATCGCGAAAGGCGTCGAGCACGTTCCAGTGCACGCAGACCGAGCGCGATCCGATCAGGTCGGCCTGCGCCAGCGCGAATGTCCCGGTACAGATGCCCAGCATGCGCACCCGGCTGGCCGCCGCCAGCCGCAGCCAGTCGCGCAGCGCGGGCGGCATGTAGGTGTTGGGGTAGTCGTTGCCGCCGCATACCGCCACGTAGTCGAACTCGCCGGGGTCGGCGCTGAGGGCGCCGTTGACCTGCACGGTCACGCCGGCGCTCGAGGTGCGCGGCAGGCCGTCCATGCTCATCACGCGCCAGCTGGTGTGGATCTGGCGGCTGCGCCCGCCGTGGTCGGCGGCCAGGCGCAGCACGTCGATCAGTCCGGAGAAGGCCGCGAGCGTGAACTGGTGCAGCAGGACGAAGCCGACGTTCAGCTCGGGTTTACCCCCTTGCCCGACGGGCGCGGGGGGATCCGGTTCGTGTGGGCCGGTGCTGGCGCCGGTGCTGGCGCCGGTACTGGCGGAAGGCGGGATTGGCATGACGCAATTATTCAACTTTATGGCCACGGCTTGCAAGCTCGGACGGGCTGCCAACGCGCAACATGCATCTGTGGTCGCAACGCAAGAACCTTTCTGGGGACATGACATGGGATCCGAGACCTACCGTACCATCCGCGCCGCGCTGGCCGTCGCCGCAGCGGCAACCGCCACGGCGTGGTCGCCGGGCGCGGCCGCGCAGCCGGCGAAACTGACCGTCGCCATGTACGGCGGCAACTGGGGCGACGCGTTCCGCAGCTGCGTGGCGGAGCCATTTACGAAGGCCACCGGGATCGCGGTGACGCCGGAGATCGGCACCTCCACCACGACCCTGGCCAAGCTGCAGCAGCAAAAGGCCGCGCCCGCCATCGATGTCGCGTGGATGGACGGCGGCATCAGTGAGCTGGCCTACCAGGCCGGCGTGCTGGACAACCTCGATCCCGCGGCGATCCCCAACCTGAAGAACGTGCTGCCCAAGGCTGTGTATCGCAACGGCGGCACCAGCTATGCCGTGGGCTCCGGCTACTACTCGCTGGGACTGACCTACAGCACCAAGTCGGTCAGGCCGGCACCCACCAGCTGGAAGGACATGTGGAAGCCGGAGTACGCGGGCGCGGTGGCCGTGCCGTCGCCGGCCAATTCGTCCGGGGTGCCGTTCGTGGTGTTCATGGCGAAGGTGTGGGGCGCGGACGCGGCCAACCTGGCGCCGGTCTACGCCAAGCTGGCGGCGCTCGATACCGCCCTGTTCTTCGACAGCTCGGGCGCGGCCACCAATGCCTTCCAGAGCGGCGAAGCCGTGATCGGCGCGCATTTCAACGTAGGCGCCTGGGACCTGATCGACAAGGGCGTGCCCATCGGCTTCGTGGTGCCGAAGGAGGGCGCATGGGCAACCGATGCGCGCCTGCACCTGGTCAAGGGCTCGCGCAACAAGGTCGCCGCCGAGAAGTTCATCGACACCGCGCTGACGCCGCAAGCGGCTACCTGCCTGGCGACCAAGCTCTATCTGGGACCGGCCGTGCAGGGCGTCACGGTACCGGCCGACGTGGCGCGCAAGCTGCCGTGGGGCGTCAACGGTTCGGTGGACAGCCTGAGCCTGTTCGACTGGAGCGTCATCAACGCGCGGCGCGCCGAGATCACCGATGCGTGGAACCGGCAGGTCGCGCGCAAGCGCTAGGGTGGGAGCGAGTGATGTCTGATCTGCTGAGCATCGATGCCGTCTGCAAGCGCTTCGGCGCCTATACGGCGCTGGACCATATCCGCCTGGATATCCGGCAGGGCGAGTTCGTCGCCCTGCTGGGCCCCAGCGGCTGCGGCAAGACCACGCTGCTGCGCTCCATCGCGGGCTTCCTGGCGCCGGACAGCGGGCGCATCCTGATCGATGGCCAGGACGTCACGCAGCTGCCGCCTTACCGGCGCCCGCTCAACACGGTGTTCCAGAACTATGCGCTGTTCCCGCACATGAGCGTGCTGGACAACGTGGCCTACGGCCCGCGCCGCCAGGGCGCGCCGCGCGCCGAGGCGCGCACGCGCGCCATGCAGGCCCTGGAGATGGTGGGCCTGGCGGCGCTCGGCGAGCGCTATCCGCGCGAGATGTCCGGCGGGCAGCAGCAACGCGTGGCGCTGGCGCGCGCCATCGTCAACCGGCCCAAGCTGCTGCTGCTCGACGAGCCGCTCTCCGCGCTGGACATGAAGCTGCGCAAGCATATGCAGCTGGAGCTCAAGCAGCTCCAGGAAAAGCTGGGCATCGCCTTCGTGTTCGTCACGCATGACCAGGAAGAAGCCATGACCATGGCCGACCGCATCGTGGTCATGCACGCGGGGCGCATCGAGCAGATCGGCGCCGGCACCGAGATCTACCGCGCGCCCGCCACGCGCTTCGTCGCCGAGTTCATCGGCGACGCCAACCTGATCGGCTACGAGGCCTCCGGCAGCCAGGAGATCCGGCTTGCCGTGGCCGGGCGCACCGTGCCCGCCATGCAGCCGGGCATGGCGCCGCGCGGCGTGGCCGTGCTGCGCCCCGAGCATCTGCAATTGCTGGACGGCACCGGCGCCGGCGATGCGCAACTGTGCGCCTGGTCCGGCGTGCTGGCCGATGTCGCCAGCGTGGGCAGCCACACCATGATCCGCGCCGATGTGGGCGGGCATCTCATGGTGGCGCGCGCAGCGGGCTTGCCCGCCGCGGGCCTGCGCCCGGGCGGCGAGGTGCGGCTGGGCTTTCATCCCGCGCACCTGCATCTGATCGGGGAGCCGGCATGAGGCACCCGCACGCGATGCTCGGGCTGATGCTGGCGGCGCCGCTGGCGTTCTTCGCGGCATTCTTCCTTGCGCCCCTGGCCGTGGTGCTGACCGCGAGCCTTGCCAGTGGCGAGCCTCACGCCTGGACGCTGGCCAACTATGTGCGCGTGCTGGCGGACAGCTACCACTGGGACGTGATCCTGGTCACCTTCCGCATTGCCTGCGTGACCACGCTTGCCTGCGTCGCGCTGGGCTATCCGCTGGCCTGGTACCTGGTGCGCATGGTGCGCTGGCGTGCGTGGCGCCGGGTGTGCGTGATCCTGCTGGTGGTGCCGATGTTCACCAGCAATATCGTGCGTTCATTTGGCTGGATGGTGCTGCTCGGGCGCAACGGGCTGGTCAACCAGAGCCTGCTGGCGACGGGCCTGGCGGAGCGTCCGGTGCGTTTTCTCGGCACCGAGCTCGGCATCATCATCGGCATGGTCTATGTGCTGCTGCCGTTCGTGGTGCTGGCGGTGGGCAACGCGCTGGCGCGGGTCGATCCCGGCTGCGAACAGGCCTCGGCGGACCTCGGCGCAGGCCCCGCCGCGACCTTCCGCCATGTCACCTTCCCGCTCACGCTGCCGGGCGTGGTGGCCGGCGCGATCATGGTCTTCACGCTGGCGGTCAGCGCCTACGTCACGCCGGCGCTGCTGTCCGGCGGCCGCATCTCGGTGCTCTCCATGCTGATCTTCCAGCAATACAGCTCGACCTTCGATGTCCACTACGGCGGCGCGCTCAGCATCGTCCTGCTGGTCTTCACCCTCGCCATGGTCGCGCTTGCCGGCCGCGCCGGGGAAATCCGCGGAGGTGGGCGATGATCGCCAGGACCCTGATCCGGCTGGTGTCGTGGGCCGTGCTCGCCTACCTGGTGCTGCCGCTGGCGGTGATCCTGGGCAGCTCGCTGACGGCCTCCTCTTTCCTCGCCTTCCCGCCGCAGGGCTGGACGCTGCAGTGGTACCGCACGATGCTGTCCGATCCGAGCTACGTGTCGGCGTTCTCGACCAGCACGGCGCTCGCGCTGGCCGCCACGCTCGGCGCGCTGCTGCTGACCGTGCCCGCGGCACTGGCGTTGGGGCGCCATGACTTTCCCGGCAAGCGCGCCATCGCGGCCGTGCTGATGTCGCCGCTGGTGCTGCCGCACATCGTGCTGGGCGCGGCGCTGCTGCAGTTCGGCGGCTATTTCGGCCTCACGCGCAGCTTCCTGTCCCTGCTGATCGGGCACACCGTCATCATCGCGCCCTTCGTGCTGAGGTCGACGCTGTCGCTGATGACGCCCGAGCAGCGCGCGCTGGAAGAAGCGTCCTACGACCTCGGCGCCAATCCCTGGACCACGTTCTTCCTGGTGGTGCTGCCGCAGATCCGCCCGGGCATCGTCACGGGCGCCATCTTTGCCTTCATTTCCTCGTGGATCAATGTCGAGCTGTCCATCTTCAACACCACGGCGGACCTCAACACAATCCCGGTCAAGCTCTTCAACTACGTGCAGTACACCATCGACCCGACCATCGCCGCAGTCTCGGGCGCGACCATCGTGGTGGCCGTGGTGGCCATCGCGATCCTCGATTTGACCATCGGCCTGGACATGCTGTCCGACCGCAAATGACCCACTCCGCAACCCTTCAGCAAGGAGCTCCAGCCATGCGCAAGCAAGACGCGTTCGACGTCATCTACACCCACACCGAAGGGGAGCCGCTTTGCATCGTGCACAGCGGGATTCCCTATCCCCCCGGGTCCACCATCCTGGAGAAGCGCGCCTTTCTGGAGCAGCACTATGACTGGCTGCGCATGGCGCTGATGCGCGAGCCGCGTGGCCACAAGGACATGTTCGGGGTGTTCCTCACGCCGCCGTCCAGCCCGGAATACGATGCCGGCCTGATCTACATCGACGGCACCGAGTATTCGCATATGTGCGGCCATGGCACGATTGCCGTGAGCATGGCGATGGTGGCGCTGGGCCTGGTGCCGCGAGGCAGCAACGGCATGACCCGCATCCGCTTCGAGACCACCGCGGGCCTGGTGGTCTCGGAAGTGGCCTCCGAAGGCGACAACGTGCTGTGGACGCGCTTCGAGAACGTGCCGGCCTACGTTGCCGCGCGCGATATCCCGGTGCATCTGCCCGGCTACGGCGACCTCAAGGCCGACCTGGTGTGGGGCGGCAACTACTTCGGCATCGTCGACCTGAGCGATTGCGCGCTGCGCATCTCGCCGGACAACGGCAGTGAGCTGTCGCGGCTCGGCGTGATGGTGCGCGACCAGATCAGGCAGCAGATGCGCATCCAGCATCCGACCGAGGCGCATATCAACAACCTGAACTTCATCACGTTCTGGCACCAGCCCACCATCGAGGGCGCGTTCTACAAGAACGTGCACGTGTTCAGCGCGGGGCAGCTCGACCGCTCGCCCGGCGGCACCGGCACCAGCGCCATGATGGCGATGTTCGAGGCGCGCGGGAAGCTGGGCCTGAACCAGCCCATCCTGTCCGAAGGGCTGCTGGGCAGCGGTACCTTCGAAGGCTGCCTGCTGGGCGAGGTGGACCTGAACGGCACGCGCGCGGTGCGCCCGACCGTCAAGGGCACCGCCAGCATCCTGGGCACGGCGCGCTGGATGATCGACCGCGACGACCCGGTCGGCGCGGGCTTCCTGGTGCGCTGAAATGCGATGACGCAGCCTCGCGGCTGCGTCGTTGCATGGTTGCCTCGGGCCAGCTGCCCCGGATGCGGGGCAGCCGGGCTTGCCCGGCCTCAGGCCGCCTGCTTGAGCGTAGCCAGCGCGCGGCGCCCGGCGGCCAGCTGGTGCGCGACTTCGGCCACGCGCGCGCCCAGGTGTTCGGCGGTGCGCAGATCGGCCAGCGGCGGCACCACCTCGGCGCTTTCATCGGCGTTCGATTGCGCGGCCGCGCCCAGGAAGAAGCCGTGGCGGTTCAGCGAGTCTTCGGTCGACTTGGAGTTGTTGTGGCCCGGGGGCAGGCCCAGGTTCACCCAGTGCATGCCGTGCTGCGCGGCGAAGATCGCCATCTGCTGCAGGGTGGCCAGCTTGTCGCCGGAGCGCGAGGCGGCGTTGGTGAAGCCTGCCGCCACCTTGTTGGCCCACTTGCCGCCCTTGGCGAAGACGTTGCGCGAGGTGGCATCCATGAAGCCCTTGAACTGCGCCGACGCGCTGCCCATGTAGGTGGGCGCGCCGAAGATGATGCCGTCGACGTTTTCCAGCGTGTCCCAGTGCTGATCGATCTCGTCGACGCTGATCAGCAGGCTTTCCACGCCGTCCACGCTGGCGGCGCCGCGGGCGACGGCCTGCGCTTGCCTGGCGGTGTGGCCGTAGCCGCTGTGGTAGACGATGGCGAGCTGGGTGGCGGTGGCGTGCATGATGTTTTCCTCGATGATTGCGAAATTTTGAATCTTGGGAGTCTTGCTTTGGTTGGCTTCAGTGCCTGCCTGTGAAAGCAAGTTTAGGCAGTGCGAGCGCGCGCGAGTGGCCGCAAAATCAATAAGTTGTTGAATTATTTTGAATATCGCTGCCGGCAACTGGCGGCGAGCACACAGCAGCGCGGCCAAAGGCAGTGCGCGTCACGCGCGGTGCCGGTTTTGTGCGCTTGCGCGTCTATGCGGCCGGCGCCACGCCGGCCGTCGCCTACCATCAAGAGTGCGATTTCCTCGCCGCACGCCGCGGCGCGGATCCAGTGAGTCCCGGTATCCGCCCTTGCCCTGCCCCCGATCAAGTATCCCGGCCCGCGCCGCGGCGCTGCTCTTGCCGTTCGTGCTGGCCGGCTGCGCCACCACGCCCGCGCCCGCGGGCAAGCCGCCGGGTCCGGCCGTTACCGCCATCGCCGTGGTGGCGCGCGGCTGGCATACCGATATCTGCCTGCGCAGCGAGGATGCCGGCGAGTGGGTGGGCGCGCTGGCGCGGGGTTTCGATGGCGCGCGCTTCCTCTGCTTCGGCTTTGGCGACCGGCGCTACGTCATCACGCACGACCATAGCTGGACAGCGATGTTCTCGGCCATGTTCCCGGGCCCGGGCGCGCTGTTGATGACGGTGCTGCGCGACACGCCGGCGGCCGCGTTCGGCGCCGGCGACGTGGTCAGCCTCGGGGTGGACGAAGCCGGCCTGCGGGGCCTGCGCGGCTATCTGCGCGATGCGGTGGAGAAGGACGGCGCGGGCTTGCCTGTGAGGCTCGGCCAGGGGCCCTATCCGGGCAGCCTGTTCTTCGGCGCGACCGGCTCCTACGACGGCCTCTATACCTGCAATACGTGGACGGCGGACGCCTTGCGGTCCGCCGGGTTGCCCGTGGGCGGCGCGTTATTCGCGGGCGGCATCATGCGGCAGGCGCGCGCAGCCGCTGCCGCGCAGGGCAGGGACGCGCCGTAGCCGGCCGCGCGCCGTTAGCAGGGCGCGGGGCTGCAGTAGACGGAGGAGCCGGGCGGCGGCACTACCACGGGCGTCTTGTTGGGCGGATTGGGGTCGCTGCTGCTGAACGATATGCAACCGGCCAGCATAAGCGGCAGCAAGAGCGCGACGACGATGGAACGTTGCATGGCAGTCCCCCCAGCGGATCTTCAGGTCTTCGGTTACGTGGCCTCGCGGCGGGCTCCGGGATGCAAGCCGGCGCCAGGACCGAGGCTTCCAGTATAGGTAAGGCCACAGCGGGCGCTCCGCCGCCTGTGATGTTTCGTCCGCCGGTCCCGGACGGGCCGCCGCATTTTTACCCGGGTAATATTGACTGGGCTATTTTACCCGGGTATTATCGGCGTCATTGTTCATCTTTCGCGGCAACGCCAGACCGTCATGAGTGAGATCCAGCCAGCGCAATACACCGCCTTCGAAGGCAGCAGGCGCATCGCCGCGGGCGCGCTCGCGCTGGTGGCGCGGCAGGTCAGGGAGCGCTTTGCCGACGAGCCCGTCGCCGGCGTGCTGATCTTCGGCGATGACGACTGCCATCAGGTGGAGGTCGATTTCCGCGGCACGGCCGACGAGGTGGYCGCGCGCATCGCCGCCATGGAGCAGGCCGCGCCCTTCCCCGACGCGCAGCAGGCGCCCGAAGCCGAAACGCCGCGCGGTCCCGGCCGGCCGCGGCTGGGCGTGGTGGCGCGCGAGGTCACGCTGCTGCCGCGCCACTGGGACTGGCTTGCCGCGCAACCCGGCGGGGCGTCGGTGGCGCTGCGCAAGCTGGTGGAGGACGCGCGCAGGGCCGGCGCGGGCAAGGACCGTATCCGCAGGGCGCAGGAGGCAAGCTACCGCTTCATGGCGGCGGCGGCCGGCGGCGGCGCCAACTTCGAAGAGGTGGCACGTGCCTTGTTCGCGGGAGAGCGCGCGCGCTTCGACGAACTGGTCGCCTTGTGGCCGGCCGACCTGCGCGATTATCTCCGGCAGCGCGCCGAAGCCGCGTTCGCGGATGCGCGGGAGCAACAGGGCGGCTGAAGGCCGCCGGCACCGCGCCCTTGTCCAATCCGCATGGCCACTGCAGAATACGGCCACAACGAAGACAGACAACAAGAACGGGCGGGGTTACAGGGATGGGAATCACAGGGCTTGCCGGCCGGGCTTGCGGCTGCCTTGCAGGCGCAGCGGTGCGGCGCCCGGTTGCAGCCGCACGCTGTCCGATGCGGCCGCGCCGAGGCAATCGCCACGCTCCCTGTCCGTGCATCCCGGCTTTCCCGCATCCGGGTATCCCTGCTTTCCACTTCCAGTCCCACCCTATGACCACGCCATCGCACCGCATGCGCCGTACCGTGCTGTCCGCGTTTCCCGCGGCCTTTGCACTCGCCGCCGCCAGCGCCCACGCGCTCGACAGCGCACAGCTGCTCGCCAAGATCACGCCCAGCGTCTACGGCGTGCGCACGATGGGCCAGAACAACGCGCCGCTGTCTTCGGGCTCGGCCGTAGTGGTCGGGGCCGCGGGCAGCTCGTCACGGCCTGCCACGTGCTGGCCGGCGCGAGCGGCATCGCCGTGCGGCGCGACAACGTGAGCTATGACGCCACGCTGGAAGCGCCCGACGTCGAGCGCGACCTGTGCCTGCTGCGCGTGGCCAATTTCAGCGCGCCGGCGGTGGTCATAACCGCCGCGGCGGCGCCATCCTTCGGCCAGAAGATCGTGGCCGCCGCCAGCCCGGAAGCCGCGGGCGTCGCGCTGCAGGAAGGCAGCGTGGCGGGCCTGCGCGCCGGCGCGGACGGCAAGCTGGACCGCATCGAGATCACGGTGCAGATGCCGAGCGCGGCCAGCGGCGGCGGCGTCTTCGACGACAGCGGCCGGCTGGTGGGCGTGCTGGCGGGACGCGCCGATGCGGGCGACAAGCTGCTCAAGGCTGTGCCCGCGAACTGGATCGCGGCAGCCAGGGAACGCGGCACGGCGGCGATGGCCAGCTACAAGCCATCGCTGCTGGCGCCGGCAGCCGCACCCGCGCCCGCAGCCGCGGCTCCCGTTGCCACCGACGAGGCAGGTGGGATCGCAGCCGGGAAACAGTCGCCGGCGGTGGGCGAGGTCTGGCGCTACGAGCTGGTCGACAAGCTGACCCACAAGCGCCGCCCGGTGGTCTACCGCGTCGACAAGGTCGAGGCCGAGCGCGTGAGCTTCAACCAGGGCGCGCGCATCGAGAGCCGGGATGGCCGCGTCGAGATCGCCACGCCTGCCGGCGGCGACTTCGATGCCGTCTCGCCGCCGCGCGGCTGGGTGCCGGAGAACGTCAAGCCGGGCATGCGCTGGAAGTACAGCTACAAGCAGCCCGGCACCGACCTGCCCACGGAGCTCAGCGGCGAAGCCACCGGCGAGTCCACCATCACCGTGCCCGCGGGCAGCTTCCGCGTGCTGCGCATTGATTACAAGGGGTACGTGATGCGCCCCTTCTACGGTTTCTCCGGCGGCGGCTCGCAAAGTTCGGTGCCCTACACGGCGGTGGCGTGGTATGCGCCCGAGCTCAAGCGCGTGGTGCGCTTCGATGCCAGCTACGTGGCGCGCTGGGACAAGGTGGACGAAAGCCTGGTGCTGCTCGATCATCGTTTCGACTGAGCGGCACGCCGGCGCCATGCGCCGCCAACGCCACGCCGCTGCGGCGCCATGCGTTTTTGGTAGGATGCAGGCCTTTCCATTGACGGCGGGCCGGCCGCGCGCCGGGCCGCGCCGCCGTCCAATGCTGCTTGCTTCATGAATCCGGACCAGATCAAAACCTTTGCCGCCGAGCGCCTTGCCCGACTGCGCCGCCCCACGCGGCGCGGCGTGCTCAAGGCAATTGCCGCCGTGCCGCTGCTGTTCCTGTTGTACGTGCTGGTGCTGGTGCCGTTCACGCCGGGCATCAGCGATATCCGCAAGGCCAAGTCCGACCAGCCCGCGCAGGTGCTGTCCGCCGATGGCAAGGAGCTGGCCGTGTACCGGTGGGCCAACCGCGAATGGGTCCGCCTGGCCGATATCTCGCCCAATGTGACCACCGCGCTGATCGCCACCGAGGATCATCGCTTCTACCAGCATTTCGGGCTGGACTGGCGGCGGCTCGGCTCGGCCGCGCTGCACACGTTCTCCGGCGACCGCCAGGGCGGCTCCACCATCACCCAGCAGCTCGCGCGCAATCTCTATCCCGACGAGATCGGCCGTGCCCCCACGCTCACGCGCAAGCTCAAGGAAGCCGTCACCGCGCTGAAGATCGAAGCCCTCTATACCAAGGACGAGATCCTCGAGACCTATCTCAACACCGTGCCGTTTCTCTACAACGCCTACGGCATCGAGATGGCGGCGCGCACGTATTTCGACAAGTCGGCGGGCAAGCTCGACGTGCTGGAAAGCGCCACGCTGATCGGCATGCTCAAGGGCAATAGCTACTACAACCCGGTCATCAATCCCGAGCGGGCGCTGCAGCGGCGCAATATCGTGCTGGCGCAGATGGTCAAGTACGAGAAGCTGGAGCCGGCCCGGTTCGAGCAGCTGAAGAAGCGGCCGCTGCGCATCGATTTCGAACGGCAGACCGAGCCGCCCGGCCCGGCCCCGCACTTCGCCCAGCAGCTGCGCAAATGGCTGATCAACTGGGCCGACCGCAACGACTACAACATCTATACCGACGGGCTGGTGGTGCGCACCACCATCGATTCGCGCCTGCAGGCGCTGGCCAGCCAGGCCGTGACGCGCCAGGGCAACCAGCTGCAGGGCATCGCCGATGCCGCCTGGGCGCCCCGCTCGGGCTGGGCCGCCAACCGCGAGCTGGTGCAGGCCTTCGTGCGCGAAACGCCGGAATACCGCGCCGCGCGCGAGGCCGGGCAGCCCGCCGACGCGGCCATGAAGACCCTGTTGGCGGACAGCGCGTTCATGCAGGCGCTGCGCCAGACCAAGACCCGCGTCCAGGCCGGTTTCCTGGCGCTGGACCCGCGCAGCGGCGAGATCAAGGCCTGGGTGGGCAGCCGCGATTTCAGCCAGGACGCCTTCGACCACGTGCAGCAGGCCCAGCGCCAGCCGGGCTCCACCTTCAAGCCCTTCGTCTACGGCGCAGCCTTCCAGCAGGGCGCCAGCCCCGACGACACCTTTGTCGACCAGGCCGTGGCAATCCCGCTGGCCGGCGGCGAAGTGTGGCGGCCCTCCGACGACGGCCCGCCGAGCGGGCGCGCCATGAGCCTGCGCGACGGCCTGGTGTACTCCAAGAACACCATCACCGCGCAACTGATGCAGACCGTCGGGCCGGACAAGGTGGCCAGGCTCGCGCGCGCCATGGGCGTGCGGCAAAGCCGGCTCGAAACCGTGCCGTCGCTGGCGCTCGGTACCAGCCCCGTCACGCTCAAGGAAATGGTCGCGGCCTACGGCACCATCGCCAACCAGGGCGCCTATCTAGAGCCGGTGATGGTCACCCGCATCGAAGACCGCAAGGGCGAAGTGCTCGAGACCTTCCGCCACGCTTCGCCCGAGCAGGCGCTGCCGGTCGCCACCGTGCAGACGCTGCTCGATGTCATGCGCGGCGTGATCGATCGCGGCACCGGCAGCAGCATCCGCACGCGCTTTGGCATCCGCGCCGACGTGGCGGGCAAGACCGGCACCACGCAGGACAACGCCGACGGCTGGTTCATCCTGATGCACCCGCAACTGGTGGCGGGCGCCTGGGTCGGCTTCAACGACAGCCGCGTGACGCTGCGCAGCGACTACTGGGGGCAGGGCGCGCACAGCGCACTGCCCATGGTGGGCGATTTCTTCCAGCGCTCGCTGCGCGCCCGCGTGATCGACGCCAACGTGCGCTTCGTCGAACAGGAGCAGACGGGATTCTGGGACACGCTCACCGGCACCGTGCGCGGCTGGTACCAGCGCCTGTTCGGCGCGGCGCCCAAGCCCGCGGCACCGCCGCCGCCGCCGCGCCGCGCGCCGCGCCCCACTGTTGCCGCCGAAGCCACGCCGGCGGCCAGTGATGCCAGCGTGGCAGCCGCCGCGCCGTCAGCCGGCGATGGCGGCCTGCCGTATGCGGGAGATGCCTCGGCGGCGGTGCCGGCACCGGCGTCGGCCGGCTTGCCCGCGGCGCCGCCGGCAAGTGCGCCGGCAGCCGCGCCCGCGCCGGGTTTGCCTGCCGCCGTGCTGGCGCCGGCGCAGAATGGCGGGACGGCCAGCGAAGGCGGTCCGCCACAGGCGCAATAGAGGCCCCGGTGGGGCCACCGGCGCCCACGGTCACGGAGCAGGGCGAGGCCGCGGCGATAGCTGATGAATATGGCCTTCGCGGCGTATCCGGAGCTGGCCCGGACGGGCGCCCGGCCAGCTCCGTTTCAACTGGCTACAGCCCCAGCACATTGGCCCCGATGCGCGGATCGATGGCGCGCTCGAGCTGCTGGGGATAGACCGTGACCGTCACCTCGAGCGAGCCGGTGCCGACCTCCATCGACAGGATGTGGCCGCCATAGGTGTCGAACTTGCTGTCGCCGGCGACGCCGTGTGCGTGGATCGACGGCTTGCCGTCCTTCCATGCCAGGCTGCCGACGATGCTGGCCATTTCCACGTTGCGGAAGGTCCTGGGGTTGAAGGCTTTCTTGTCCGCGTCCCAGAAGCCGAAGGTCACGTTGGTAAAGCCGATCGCGCTGAGGCTGGCGCTGGGCACGCGTTCGCAGATGGCAAAGGCTTCGATCTGCTCGAAGACGTTGTCGCCCATGCGCAGCACCAGCAGGTAGCCGGTCGGGGTCTTGATGTAGCGCTTGACGCTGGCGCTCGGGTAGGTGGGGTTCTGGGCCGTGGCTTGCGCCGCGGCGCATTCGCTCGACTGGGCGCTGGCGGGCGCGGCCGCCAGGCCAAGCGCAATGACGCCACCGGCCGCGAGGGCCTTGCCGAGCCGTGCGAGGCGGCGCCCAAGCGGGGCCGGCGCCGCGGCCTTGTCCATGGTTTTGTCCACGGCCTTGCCCGCGGTCTGCTTCATGTCTTTGATCATGGCTTCGTTCATCTCTGTCTCCGTCTTCGTTGTGTAAGGCTTCGTTGTGTAAGTGGTTGGTTTCGGTCAGGTCTCGAATCCGGGGTGTCGGATCAATTCGTCTTCGTTTCCGCCTGTGTGGCCGCCTTCGCTGGCATCGTGTCGCCGAGATCCCTAGCGCAGCCAGCTCGCCGGCACCAGGATGAGCTGCGGGAACAGCACGAACAGGAACATCAGCGTCGTCAGCGACAGCAGGAACGGCCACACGCCCGAGATCACGCTGTCCAGGCTGGCGCGCGACGTCCCCGCCACCACGTTGAGCACGGTGCCCACCGGCGGGGTCAGCAGCCCGATGGCGTTGTTGAGGATGAACATCACGCCGAAGTACACCGGGTCGATGCCGGCCTTGGTGATCACCGGCATCAGGATCGGCGTCATGATCAACACGGTCGGCATGAGATCCAGCGCCGTGCCGACGATGATCACCAGCACCATGATCACGAACATCAGCAGGATCTTGTTGTCGATGAAAGGRTCGAGCAGCGCGGTCACCTGCGCCGGGATATTGGCGATGGTGATCAGCCACGCCGAGACCAGCGCGCAGGCCACCAGGAACAGCACGGTGCTGGAGGTCTTGGTGGCGGTGACGATCAGCCGCGGCAGCGCGCGCAGGTCCAGTTCGCCGTACACGAAGCGGCCCACCGCCATGGCGTAGACCACCGCCACGACGGCCGCCTCGGTGGGCGTGAAGGCCCCGATCTTCATGCCGCCGATGATCACCACCGGCAGCACCAGCGCCCACACCCCATCCATCAGCGCGCGCAGCAGGCGGCGCAGCTCGAAGCGCTGCGTGGCGGCGGCCGCCTTGTCCTTGCGCGCGCAGACGTACCACGTGGCGGTCAGCGTCAGCGCCATCATGGCGCCGGGCGCGATGCCGGCCAGGAACAGCTTGGTGATCGATACCTGCGCCACCACGCCGAACACCACGATGGCGATCGACGGCGGAATCACCGGCGCGATGATCCCGCCCGCCGCGATCAGGCCGGCCGAGCGCGGCACGTTATAGCCGGCCTTGCGCATCATCGGGATCAGCAGGGCCGCCACCGCGGCGGTGTCCGCCACCGCCGAGCCGGAGATGCTGGCCACCACGGTGGCGGCGATGATCGCGACATAGCCGAGCCCGCCGCGCACATGGCCCACGGCGGCTTCCGCCACCTTGACGATGCGGGTGGACAGCCCGCCCGCGTTCATCAGCTCGCCGGCCAGCATGAAGAACGGCACCGCCATGAGCGGATAGTTGTTCACGCCTTCGAGCATGTTCTGCGCGATGATCTGCGTGTCGAAGTTGCCCAGGTGCATCATCAGCGCGATGCCGGAGACGAGCAGTGAGAATGCGATCGGCATGCCGAGCGCCATGGCGCCGAGCAGCGAGCCGACGAATACAACGATGGTCATGACAGTCTCCAGGGGGTCATTCGCCGCTAGCGCCGGATTCCGGCACCAGTTCCGCGCTGGGCATGCGCCCGCTGAGCAGGCGCCACAGCGAGTGCGCCAGCAGCCCGGCCATGCCCACGCTGCTGAACAGCAGGCAGGCGTACACCAGGCCGATGGGCACGCCCGTTACCGGGGCCATGTCGTCCATGCCGATCACCACCAGCTTCCACGCGCCGTTGGCGAGCAGCAGGCAGCAGGCCAGCGCACCCAGGTCGGAGAGGAAGCGGCACAGTCGCTGGCCGGGCTCGCCGAGCCGTGACACCACGGTGGACATGCCGAGGTGGGCCTTGTCGCGCATCACCAGCAGCGCGCCGGTCAGGGTCAGCCACATGAAGACGAAGCGCGAGGCTTCCTCGGAAAACGCGATGCCCGAGTTGAAGGCGTAGCGCAGCACCACATTGGCAAATACCAGCACGATCATCACGGCCATCATGGCCACCATCGCGCCTTCCGCCGTCCGCACGAAGGCGCGGGTGACGGCGGGTTCTTCCGTTTCTGTCGTTGTATCGATCATGGCTTGTCTCGCTGAATTGTTGTCTGGCGATGCGGTGCCGGCGCTATGGCGCGGCTTGCGCCAGCTGCATCGACACCTCGGCGCGGTAGAAGCGCAGCGCGTTGCCGCGCCAGACCGCATCCGCCGCCGTGGCATCCAGCCCGCGCAGCGCTTCGGCCACCGTCGCAACCACTTCCCCCAGGCCCGCGCGCAGGCCCGACACCGGCAGGTTGCTGGCGAACATGCAGCGCTGCCAGCCGAAGATGTCCAGGGCCTGACGGATGACCCGCACGTTGCCGGCGCGGTCCCACGGCGCGCCGGGCAGTCCGAATTCGGACAGCTTCACGTGCACGTCCGGCAGGCGCGCCAGCGCCTCCATGCCGCGGCGCCATGCCGCGAGTCCCTGCTCGGAGCGGTCCCACGGCAGTCCGGTGTGTTCCAGCACCACGCGCAGCCCCGGGAACATCGCCACCGCATCGGCCGCTTCGTGCAGGTGCCAGAACGGCACGCGCAGATCCCATGAGAGCCCGTGCTCGGCCAGCAGCCGCAGGCCTTCGAGCCAGCGCGCGTCCTGCAAGGTGCCGGGCTGCCCGCGTACGCTCAGGTCGGCGCGTGCGCTGGTGCGCGGCTTGCACCGCACGCCGCGCACCAGCGGGAAGGCGGCCTGCGCCAGCAGGCGCTGCTCCAGCTCGGCGCCGTTGAAATCCACATGCGCCACGATGGCGTTGGGCAAGCCGTGCACGGCATGGATGCGGTGTAGCCAGCCGGTCTCGGCGAGGGACTCGGCGGGATGGCGTTCGGCTTCGACGTGGATGGTGGCCGCCAGGGGCAGCCCCGCCCACTGCGCCAGGTAGGCTTCCGGGCCGAAGTCGGTGCGCAGCGCGCTGTAATCGCCCAGGAAGAAGGCTTGCGCGTCGTAGCGTTCCTGCAGCCACGGGTAGCGCGCATCGTCGCCGAGCCGCCAGAGGTGATGGTGGGCGTCGACGATGGCCGACGGCAGGGTCAGGTTGTCCATGAGCGGTCTCAGCGCTGGCCGTCGATGGCGCGCAGCACGGCGTCGCCGTTCTTCTGCACGTAGAGCTGGCGCGTCTCTTCCTTGACGATCTTCCTGATGCTCGCCACGTCCGGATGCTCGTTGACCTGCATGCCCTTGGCGCGCAGTTGCGCGATGGCGGCCGCTTCGTTGTCGGCATTGAGCTTGCGCTGGTAGGTGGCGGCCGCGGCGGCCTCCTCGAGCAGGATCTTCTGGTATTCGGGCTTGAGCGAATCGAACTTCGCCTTGTTCATCAGCACCACCAGCGCGGTGTAGGCATGGCGCGTCAGCGAGAGGTACTTCTGCACTTCGAACATCTTGGACGAAAGCATCAGCGTGGGCGGGTTCTCCTGGCCGTCCACCGCGCCCGATTCCAGCGCGCCGAAGACCTCGGCGAACGGCATTGGCTGCGGGCTCGCGCCCAGCAACTGGAACGCCTTGATGTGGGACGGGTTGGGCGTGGTGCGGATCTTCAGGCCGCGGATATCGTCGGCCTTGCTGATCTGGCGCTTGTTGTTGCCCAGGCTGCGAAAGCCGATCTCCCAGAACGCCAGGCCCTTGATCTGGTGCGCGCCGAGTTCGTCCAGCAGCCCGCGCCCGACCGCGCCGTCCAGCGTGCGGTAAGCCTGCGGGCCATCGTCGAACTGATAGGGCAGGTCCAGCGCGTTGAGCTTGGGCACCAGGCCGGTGACGAAGGGGTTGCCGGTAGCGCCGATGTCGATGGTGCCGCTGCGGATGCCCGTGACCAGCGTGGTGTCGTTGCCGAGCTGGCTGTTGGCGAAGACCTGGATCTCGATCGCGCCCTGCGTGCGCTCCTTGACCTTCTTGCTGAACGACAGCGCGGCGAGGTGCTGGGAATCGGTCTCCGGCACGGTGTGGGCGAAGCGCAGCCTGATGGGCGATTGCGCGGCCGCGATGCTGGCTGCGCCGGCGAGCAATGCGGCCAGCACGGTATGCGAAATGGCGCGCGAGATTGCGCGCGAGATTGCGTGTCTCATGGTGTCTCCTAGGGATGGTTTGGATGGCGTGCCCGGGTGCATCCCGGGTCTTGCCGGATGGCGCGCGGCGCTCAGGCGGGCGGGACGGGCGGGGGGCGCGCGGCGGCCGCCGTCAGCGCCTGCTCCGGGGTGGTGCGGCGGTGCATGTCAGACCTTCACCTTGGCCTCTTTGACCACCTTGGCCCACTTGGTGGTCTCTGCGGAGATAAACGAAGCAAAGCGGTCGGCGCTGCCGCCACCGTCCTCGGCCCCGAACCCGGCGAGCTTGTCCGCGACCTCGGGCATCGCCAGCACGTTGTTCATGTCCGCGTTCATCTTCTGCACCATGGCGGGCGGCATGCGTGCCGGGCCCACCAGCCCGTACCAGGTGCTGGCATCGAAGCCGGGGAAGCCGGATTCGGCCACGGTCGGCACGCCGGGGAAGCTCTTCGCGCGCGTGGGCCGGGTCTGCGCGATGGCCGTCAGCTTGCCGCCCTGGATCTGCGGCGTGGCCGAGGTCATGGTCTCGAAGCTGAAATCGATCTGGCCGCCGATCAGGTCGGTCAGCATCGGCGCGGAGCCGCGGTAGGGCACATGCAGCGCGTCCACGCCGGCGCGCAGCTTGAACAGCTCCAGCGCCAGGTGCTGGGCCGCGCCGGCCCCTGACGAGCCGAAGGTGACCTTGCCCGGGCGCTTGCGGCACTGGTCGATCACGTCGTTGAGCGTCCTGGCGCCTTCGTGCGGGCTGCAGATCAGCAGGTTGGGCGTGACGCCCACCAGCATGATGGGCGTGAAGTCGCGCTCGACCACGTAGCCGAGCTTGGGGTACAGGCTGGGCGCGATGGCGTGGTTGCTGATGTTGGTCATCAGCAGCGTGGTGCCATCGGCCGGCTGCTTGGCGGTGTACTCCGCGGCGATCACGCCGGCCGCGCCGGCCCGGTTTTCCACGATCACCGAGGTGTGCCACATCTCGCCCAGCTTGTTGGCGATCACGCGCGCCATCACATCGGTGCCGCCGCCGGGCGGAAAGCCGACCACGATGCRGACCGGGCCGGCGGGCATCGCCTGCGCGAACGCCAGGGGCGAGGCCAGCGTGGCGGCGCCGGCCGCGGCTGCGGTGAGGAAGGTCCTGCGATGCATGTTGTCTCCAGTCTGTTTTTTTTATCGGACTGCTATGGACTGCGATGGACTGCGTTGGCCCGTGCGCGCCGCCGCCGTGCCTACATTGCCTCGTGCAGCATGGCCGCGTATTCGTCCGCGCTGGCCAGGCGTGGATTGGTCTTGTGGCAGTGGTCGGCCAGCGCGCCCTCGACGATGCGCGGGAACAGGGCAGGCGTGACGCCCAGTTCCGCCAGGCCCGACGGCAGGCCCAGGCGCCGGTTCATCGCGTCGATGGCCGGGCCGATCGACCCGGGGCCGTCGAGCTGCATGGCCTGCGCCATGCGCTCCAGGCGCTGCTCGCCGCGCACCGACGGCGCGGCCGCGTTGAAGCGGATCACCGCGGGCAGCAGGATCGCGTTGAGCGTGCCGTGGTGCAGCGACGGATCCAGCCCGCCCAGCGAATGGCTCAGGCTGTGCACGCAGCCCAGTCCCTTCTGGAAGGCCAGCGCGCCCTGCATCGAGGCGCTCATCATGTTGAGCCGCGCGGTACGGTCTTGCGGCTGCGCCGTCGCCGTCTCGATATGCATCCAGGCACGCCGCAGCCCGTCCAGCGCGATGCCGTCGGCCGGCGGGTTGAACGCCGGCGCCAGGAAGGTCTCGATGCAATGGGCGATGGCATCCATGCCGGTGGCCGCGGTCAGTTTCGGCGGCAGGCCGAAGGTCAGTTCGGGGTCGCAGATGGCCACGCGCGGCACCAGGTAGGGCGACAGCACGCCGACCTTGCGCCCGTCGTCGAGGATCAGCACCGCGCCGCGGCCCACTTCGCTGCCGGTGCCGGCGGTGGTGGGCACGGCGATCAGCGGCGCGGTGGCCGCAGTGATGCGGGCCGTGCCGCCCTCGATGGCGGCGAAGGTCTTGAGCGGGCCTTCGTGCGTGGCGCAGACCGCCACGCCCTTGGCCAGGTCGATCGGCGAGCCGCCGCCCACCGCGATGATGCCGTCGCAGCGGTGCTCGACGAACAGCGCCACGGCCTCGCGCATGGCGCGTTCGGTGGGGTTGGACGGGGTGCCGTCGAAGACCACGGCGCCGGCGCCGRCGGGCAGTTGCGCCAGCACGCGCTCCAGGATGCCGGCCGCCTTGACGCCGGCGTCCGTGACGACCAGCGGCCGGGCGATGCCGATGCGCTCGCATTCCTGCTGCAGCAGCGCGATCGCGCCGAAATCGATCTGGATCTGGGTGATGTAGTTGATGAGGGCCATCTTGTCTCTGTCTCCATGCGGGATTTGCTTCTTGCCGCTTCGCCGGGCAGCGCGGGCCGGGGCGCCGTAGCGCGTGCGCCGCTGCCGGAAGCTGCATTGGTGACGAAGTCTAGGAACAAGCCGCCAGCGCGACAACGTGGATTTACTTGAAGGCACCCCAAGTTTTTCTCATAGCCGTGGCGCTTGCCGCGCCCCGCGCACCACCCCTAGTTTTTCTTGAAATGGCGCTGAGTTTTTCTCGTTTGGCGCGCGCGGGGCCAGACCCTAGACTTCCGCAGGTCGAGAGGCTTCCCCGATCCTGCCCGTGCGGCAGGTGCCCACCCACCATAAGCAGATCCTGAGCGAGACACAGGCGCACCATGAGACAAGCCATCCTGATCGAGTACGACGAGCGCGTTGCCACCATCACGCTGAACAACCCCGAAAAGCTGAACGCGCTCGACCTGGGCATGTGGCAGGGCCTGACCGAGGCGATGCAGGCGCTCTCGGCCAACGACGAGCTGCGCTGCATCGTGCTGCGCGGCGCGGGAGACAAGGCCTTCGCCGCCGGCGCCGATATCGAGGAGTTCACCCGCATGCGCTCCAACGCCGCGCAGGCCGAAGGATATGCACAGATCACGCACGCGGCGATGGAGGCCATTGCCGGCAGCCGCCATCCGACCATCGCCCTGATCCAGGGCGCCTGCGTGGGCGGCGGCCTGGAGATTGCGTCGATGTGCGATATGCGCATCTGCGGCGAATCGAGCCGCTTCGGCGTGCCGGTCAACCGGCTGGGGCTGGTCATGTCGTATGGCGAGCTCGGCGGCCTGATGGCGCTGGCCGGCCCCGCGGCAGCGCTGGAGATCGTGCTGGAGGGGCGCGTGTTCGGCGCCGCCGAGGCACTGGAAAAGCGCCTGGTCAACCGCGTGGTGCCCGACGCCGAAGTGCCGGCCGAAGCGTACGCGACGGCGCGCCGCATCAGCCAGGGCGCGCCACTGGTGGCGCGCTGGCACAAGAAGTTCGTGCGGCGCCTGCTGAACCCGGCACCGCTGGGCGCCGAAGAGCATGCCGAGGCCTATGCCTGCTTCGATACCGAGGACTTCCGCATCGGCTACCGGGCCTTCGTCGGGAAGGCGAAGCCGGCCTTCGTGGGCCGCTGACACGATCGTCAGCCCGCCCGCGCACTTCTTTCACTCCGACGCCACCAGCCCGAACCGCGGGCGGCCGTCACCAAGCCACAAGGTTTCCAATGAATTTGCCGTTGTCGAAAATCAAGGTCCTGGATGTCAGCCAGATCATGGCCGGTCCTTTCTGCTGCATGCTGCTGGGCGACATGGGCGCCGACGTGATCAAGGTGGAGACACCGGGCGTGGGCGACCAGACCCGCAAGGCCATGGGCTTCCGGCTCAAGGGCGAGGATAGCGGCGGCTTCCTCGCGCTCAACCGCAACAAGCGCAGCGTGGAGATCGACCTGAAGAACCCGGCCGGGCTGGAGGCCTTCTACGAGCTGGTGCGCGGCGCCGACGTGCTGGTGGAAAACAACCGCCCGGGCGTGGCCGCCCGGCTGAAGATCGACTACCCGGTGCTGCGCGAGATCAACCCGCGCCTGGTCTATGCCAGCATTTCCGGCTTCGGGCAGACCGGGCCGTGGTCGCGCCGGCCGGGGCTGGACCTGATCGCGCAGGCGATGTCCGGCGTGATGAGCGTGATGGGGCACCCCGACGCCGCGCCGGTCAAGTCGAGCGTGCCGATCGCCGATCTCGGCGCCGGGCTGTTCTGTGCCTACGGCATCCTGAGCGCGGTGATCGGGCGCGAGCACACCGGGCAGGGGCAATATGTGGACGCCTCGCTGTTCGAGACCGCGCTGGGCTTGTCGGTGTGGGAATCGGCGGAGTATTGGGGCACCGGCACGGTGCCGGTGCCGATCGGCAGCGCCAACCGCATGAGCGCGCCTTACCAGGCCGTGCGCGCGTCGGATCGCCATTTCGTGATCGGCGCGGCCAACCCGAAGCTGTGGACCGCGCTGTGCGAGGTGATCGAACGCCCCGACCTGCTGCAGGACGCGCGCTTTACCGACAACGCGGCGCGCATCCGCAACCGCGATATGCTGATTGGCGAGATCGAAGGGGAGTTCGCGCGGCACCCGGCGGCGCACTGGGTGGACGCGTTGCTGGCGGCCGGCGTGCCGGCCGCGCCGATCCTGAACTACGACGAAGCGCTGGTGAGCGAGCAGGCGGTCGCGCGCGAGATGGTGCTGGAGATCGACCATCCGGTGGAAGGCCGCGTGAAGGCGCTCGGGTTTCCCGTTAAGCTTGGCGGTACGCCGCAGCAGGTCAGGTATCCGGCACCGTTGCTCGGGCAGCACACGCAGCAGGTGCTGGCGGAGTTCGGGCTCGACGAGATGGCGATCCAGGCACTGCGCGAACGCGGGGCGTTCGGCCAGGCCGCCGCGCCGCAGGCGCCGCCCCTGGAGCGCCGCGCCGGCTGACCGGCGCATCCGGCAAGCATCCGGCAAGCATTCAGAAAGACAAGACAAGACATCACGGAGACAACCATCATGAAGTTCCATTCACAGCCGTGGCGCATGGCGGCGCTGGCCGCGTTCGCCACCAGTGCCGCGCTCGGCGTCATCGCAACCGCGTGGTCCGGCAATGCCGCGGCCGCCGCGCAGGCCGACGCCTATCCCAACCACCGCATCGAGCTGATCGTGCCCTGGCAGGCCGGCGGCGGCGCCGACGTGGTCGCGCGCGCCTTGTCGGCGGCGGCGGCCAAGCACCTGTCGCAGCCGCTGGTGGTCATCAACAAGCCGGGCGCCACCGGCGCGGTCGGCCTGGGCGAGGTGGTGCACGCCAAGCCGGACGGCTACAAGCTGGTGCTGTCGTCGAGTGAGCTGACCTTTCTCAACTACCTCGGGCTGGCCAAGTTCACCTACCAGGACCTGGTGCCGATCGCGCGGCTGAACGCCGATCCCGCGGCGGTGGTGGTGCGCGCCGATGCGCCCTATGCCACGCTGGAGCAATTCATCGCCGAAGCCCGCAAGCCGGATTCGAACGTGCGCGTGGGCAACGCCGGGCAGGGCTCGACCTGGCACATGGCCGCCGCCGCGCTGGCCGAGAAGACCGGCGCCAGGTTCAACCACATCCCGTATCCCGGCGGCGCCCCGGCCACCATGGCGCTGCTCGGCGGCCATATCGACGCGGTGACCGTGAGCACGGCCGAGGTCGCCACCTACGTGGCCGCGGGCAAGCTCAAGGTGCTGGCGGTGATGGCCGACAAGCGCGTCGCCGGCTACGAGAACGTACCGACCCTCAAGGAGCGCAATATCGACCTGTCGATGGGCATCTGGCGTGGCATCTCGGCACCCAAGGGCACGCCGCCGGAAGTCATCAATGTGCTCAAGGTCGCGGTGGCCAAGTCGGTGCAGGAGCCGATCATGCGCCAGACGCTGGAGAAGCTGCATTTCAGCACTGATACCTATGCCGACGACGTGACGCTGCAGGCCGTGATGGCCAGGGAATCGGCGCAATACAAACAACTCGCCAGCCGCATCGCGGTCAAGGAGTAGCGATGCCCGGCCTTCGCTTCGACCAGCCCTTCGTCGATGCCCATCACCACTTCTGGGACCTGGGCGCCAATCCCTACCCGTGGCTGCAGGGCGAGGAGGTGAAAGGGTTTCGCTACGGCGATTACTCCGCCCTGAAGCGGAACTACCTGCCGGAGGATTTCGCGCGCGACACGCAGGGCTGCGCGCCCGCCATGTCGGTGCACGTGGAAGCCGAGTGGGCGCGCGCGAATCCGGTGGACGAGACCGCCTGGCTCACCACGCTGGCGCAGGAGGTGGGACGGCCAACGGCGCTGGTCGCGCACGCGCAGCTCGACCGCGCCGACGTGGAGGCCATCCTCGCCGCGCAGGCCGCCTTTCCCATGGTGCGCGGCATCCGCCAGAAGCCCGTGACCAGCACCACGCACGCAGGCGCCGCGCGCGGGATGGCGGGATCGATGGACGACGAGCGCTGGCGCCAGGGCTACGCATTGCTGGCTCGCCACGGCATGTCCTACGACCTGCAGGCGCCCTGGTGGAACCTCGACCAGGCCGCCGCGCTGGCGCGCGATTTCCCCGCGACGCAGATCATCCTCAACCATACGGGCCTGCCTTCGGACCGCAGTGAAGCCGGACTGGCGGGCTGGCGCGCGGCGCTGGCCGCGCTCGCCGCGCAGCCCAACGTGGCGGTAAAGATCTCGGGGCTGGGCCTGCTCGGGCGGCCGTGGACGGCGGCGGACAACGTGCCGGTGATCCGCGATGCCATCGCGATCTTCGGCACCGCGCGCTGCATGTTCGCGAGCAACTATCCGGTGGACAGCCTGGTGGCCCGCTACGACACCATTCTCGCCGGCTTCCTCGAAGCGATCGAGATCTACCCGCGGCACGAGCAGCGCGGGCTGCTGCACGACAACGCGGTACGCATCTACCGGCTCTGAGCAGCCATGGGCGGCGCCGCGCAGGTGCCGCCACGCATGCCCGGCCACAACTGGAAAACGAAATGAAGAACAGCCTGATTGCCGGCGCGGCGACGTCGCGCACCCTGACCGTAGACCGCCCCCGCACCATCGACTTCCTTGGCGAGGCGCTGCGCATCTACGCCACGCCCGAGCTGGTCCGCGACATCGAGCAGACCTGCCTGGACTTCCTGGCGGACTATGCGCAAGCCGGCGAGAGCTCGGTCGGCACCGAGGTCTCGGTCCGGCACAGCGGCGCCACCCTGCTCGGCGGCGAGGTGACGATCCGGGCCGAAGTGAGCGCGGTGGATGGCCGCAGCGTTACCTTCCGCGTTTCGGCCAGGGACGGTATCGAGGAGATCTGCACCGGCACCCACAGCCGCTTCGTGGTGAACGTGGACAAGCTGCGCGCGCGGGTGGAGGCCAAGGCGGCGCACGGCAGGGAGCAGGCGGGCGCGGCGCGGTAGCCGCGGGAAAAAGCCGCGGGAGTTCAGGCGTGCGGCGCTTCGGCGCCGGCGGCCACTTCGGCGCGCAGCCAGTCCAGGAAGGTGACGATGCGCGGATCGTTCAGGCGATCCTCGGGGAACACCACGAAGTAGGAGAACTCCACCGGCAGCCTGATCTGTTCGAACAGGCGCACCAGGCGGCCCTGGCGCAGGTCTTCCTCGACCCAGTTCTTCTTGACCAGCGCCACGCCGAGGCCGCTGATGGCGGCGTTGATGACCAGGTGGCTCGGCCAGAACGAGGGGCCGCGCGTGGCATCGACATCGGTCACGCCGGCGTGGCTGAGCCACATGGCCCAGTCGGGGTTGCTGACGTCGGTGTAGGTGCTGTCGTCGTGCAGCAGCGTATGCAGGCGCAGGTCGGCGGGCTCCCTGAGCGGCCGGCTGCCGGCCAGCAGCCCGGGGCTGCAGACCGGGATCACCTCGACCGACAGGCACAGCTCCGAATGCAGGCCCGGGTAGACGCCGCGCCCGTAGCGGATGGCCAGGTCGAAATCGTCGCGGTCGAAGTTGATGGCGTGGTTCGAGGTCGAGACCTTGAGGTCGATCTCGGGGTGCTCCTTCATGAAGCGGTCCATGCGCGGGATCAGCCATTTGACGGCGAACGTCGGCGGCATGTTGACCTTCAGCGCCGGCAGGTCCTTGCTATGCAGGCGCAGGGTGGCGTCGGCAAGCTGCTTGAAGGCCTGCTGCACGCTCGGCAGGTAGGCCATGCCCGCGGGCGTGAGCACCAGCGACTTGGCCTCGCGCAGGAACAGCTGCACGCCGAGGCTTTCTTCCAGCGTCTTGATCTGGTGGCTGACCGCGGACGGCGTGACGAACAGCTCGTCGGCGGCGCGGGTGAAGCTCAGATGCCTGGCCGCAACCTCGAAAGCTCGCAGAGGATTCAGAGGAGGCATTTGTCGCGACATGCGGGTATTTCCAACGAATACGAAAGGCAGCGGATCGGAATGAGCGGCGCCGGCATGAGCGAACAGGGATGCGCGAACAGCGATGCGCGGATCAGGACGCTGGCGTGCCGCGGACACCGGCCGGCAGTGCCGGCCATGGGCAGGCAAAGCCAAGTTCGGCAGACTAGCAGTTAGCGCTCGCCGATGGAATAGGGAAGAGTCCGGACAGGCGCGATGCGTGACCGGACCTGGGCGGCAGGCAGGAGGCGCCCGGCCCGGTGCGGGCGTTCAGCCCGGCTGCCGGCAGAAGCGCAGGATGGCCTCGGCGACGGCCGCGGGCGCTTCGCGCTGCGGGAAATGGCCGACGCCGTCCAGCACCTGCCGTACGTAGCGCCCGGAGAAGAACGCCTCTTTGCCTTCGGAGCTGGCGGGCTGGTTGCAGGTATCGCGGCCCCCATGCAGGACCAGCGTGGGCACCGCCAGCACCGGCGCGGGTTGCAAGGCCTGCTCGTCCCCTGCATAGGCCGGATCGCCGGCGGCAAAGCCCCAGCGGTGGCGGTAGGAATGCAGCACGACTGCCGCCCAGTCGGGATTGTCGAAGGCCGCCGCGGCCTCTTCGAAATCGGCCTCCTGGTACCAGCCCGGTGGCGACCATGTGTCCCACATCAGGCGCGCGAAGGCGCGCCGGTCCTCCTCGACGCTGCGCTGCCCGCGCGGCGTGGCCATGTACCAGTGGTACCAGTAATTGCGCGCCTGGTGCAGCGAAATGGCTTGCTGCGGATCGTTGGTGCCATAGCCGACCGACAGCATCGCCAGGTGCGAACCCGCCCGCTGCCGCAGGCCGAAGGCATTGGCGACCGCGCGCGCTCCCCAGTCGTGCCCGACCAGCACCGGGTCCCGCAGCGACAGCGTGTCGATGAATTCGAGCAGGTCGCGCCCGAGCGCCGCCAGCTGGCCGCTGCGCATGGTGGCCGCGTCGCGGAAGCGGGTCGGGCCGAAGCCGCGCAGCGCCGGGCACAGCACGCGGAAATCCGCGTGGGCGAGTTCGGCCGCGACGCCGCGCCAGCTCTCCGGGCTGTCCGGCCAGCCATGAACGAGCACTGCCGTGCGCTTGCCGCGCGGGTTCCATTCGAGGTAGCCGGTTTCCAGCATGCTGGTGGCGGCAAATTGATAGGCGGTCATCGCGCGACGCTCCTTTTCGGGGCAGTGGACATGGCTTGACGATAGCATCGGCGTACTTCGTGATTCGTGATGTATTGGATATGATTATGAATATTTAAAGATGAATTGGTGGTGTGACCCATGGACTCCATGCCGGCTTCGGCGGCGGCCAGCCTCGACATTGGCCTGTTGCGGACCTACCTCGCCGTGGTGGATTGCGGCGGCTTCGCGCTGGCGGCCGAGTCGCTGAGCCTGACGCCTTCGGCCGTCAGCGGCCATGTCAAGCGGCTCGAGCAGGCCGCCGGCGCCGTGCTGCTGGAGAGGACGACGCGCAGCTTCACGCTGACCCAGGCCGGAGAGCTGTTGTACGCCTACGCGCGCAATATCGTCGCGCTGGAGCAGGAGGTGCGCGCGCGGCTGCACGGCGCGCCGGCGCGCGGGCGCCTGCGCATCGGCAGCTCGGAGGACTTCGCCGGCACCTGGCTGCCGCGCATGCTGCAGGTATTCCGGCGCGGGCATCCCGGTGTCTCGGTGGAGCTGAAGGTCGGTGTCACGGCCGACCTGCTGCGCCAGCAGGAGCGGGGGCGGCTCGATATCGTGTTCGGCAAGCAATGCTCGCGCACGACGGGCGGCGAGCTGCTGTGGGAGGAAGAACTGGTGTGGGTCTATGCCGCCGCGGAGCCCTTCGACCCGGAATCCGAAGTGCCGCTGGCGGCCTTCCCCGAGCCGTGCGTCTATCGGGAGTCGGCGGTGGCGGCGCTGACGCGGGTGGGGCGGCCCTGGCACGTGGCCTTCGAGAGCAGCAGCATGGCGGGGTGCCTGTCGGCGGCGCGCGCGGGCTTCGCGGTGACGCCGGTGGCGCGCAGCCAGGTCCGGGAGGGCCTGCGCGTGCTCGATTCGCGCGACCGCATGCCGGCGCTGCCCAAGGCGCGCTTCTACGCCTTCGTGCGCGAAGGAGCGCCCGCCGCCCGCACGCTGACGGACGCCGTGCGCGATGCCGGCCGCCAGCACCGCTTCGGCGAGACCAGGGGGTGATAGCGGTGACGCGGGTCCCGGCCGGTCGTCGCGCGACCGGCGCGCGGCCTGTTCGGTGTGACTTTTTCGGCATGCCGAGGCCGGGCGGTGCCGCGTAAGCAGGGCAGGCGCCGCCTGCGCCGGCAGGGCGGGTGTGCCGATGCGTGTCACATCGCTTACCATAGCGGTTTGGCCAGCGTTATCCGCATCCACCTTACGTGGCGCCGACGCCCCGCCGGCTTGCGCTCCCGCAATGCAGGGCGGGTGGCGTCGCGCTGGTATTCGGGCCTTGCGGCAGCGATGGGGTAGCTTGCGCTGCCCACTGTATCTATTCCAGATGAACGACAATCCAAAGATTTCCCGTGGCGAGCCTCCCGCGCCAAGTACCTGGGACGGCCGCCTTGCGCGCGCGCTCGTGCGCCCGCTGAAGGACTCCTGGATCACACCGAACCACCTCACCACCGTGCGCCTGCTGATCGGCCTGGCGGGTGTCGCCTGCCTGATGCAGGGCGGCTATGCCTGGACCAACTACGGCGCCTTCCTGATCGTGCTGTCCAATTTCGTCGATCACACGGACGGAGAGTTGGCGCGAATTAGCGGGAAATCCAGCAAGATCGGCCATTTTTACGACCTCGCCAGCGATGCGGTCATCACCGTGCTGCTGTTCGTCGGGATGGGCGTGGCGATCACCGGGCTGGCGCCGGCGGGCGCGTTCTCGCCGGTGCTGCAGGGTACGCTGGCGGGCCTGGCGGTCGCGCTGATCTTCTTCTTGCGCATGCGCATCGAGTCCGCGGTCGGCAAGAGCGGCACCAAGCAGGCGTCCGTGGCCGGCTTCGAGACCGAAGACGTGCTGTACCTGCTGCCGCTGGTGACCCTGACCGGTGGCATCGCACCGTTCCTGACCGTCGCGTCGATCGGCRCCCCGCTGTTCGCGGTGCTGGTGCTGATCGACTACTGGCGGGTGATGCGCAAGGTGCGCATGGCCGCGACTCATATCCGAGGAACGCGATGAGCGAGCAAGCCAACGACATCACCCTGGACGCGCCGCGAGCCGTGGCGTCGCCGGCGCCGCGCAAGGGCACGCCCGCGCGGCCCGATCCGGATGCCAGCGTGGCAGGGCAGACCGCCCGCCTGGACAACGCCGGCCTGCGCGCCGATTTCGAGCGCCAGGGCGCCTTCCTGAACCTGCAGGAATTCCTCGCGCCGGAAGTCACCGAGCAACTGGTGGCCAGCGCCCGCGCGCTGATGCCCGAGATCAACCGCAATTACCTGCCGGGCCACAAGCAGGGCGGCAGCGTCAGCCGCCACACCATCGACGAGAAGGCCCCGTTCATCGCCGAGCTGTACCGTTCGAAGGCGCTGATCTCCTGGCTCGAGCAGATGTGCGGCGACAAACTGCTGCCCTCGCCGGATTCCGACCCGCATGCGTATGCGCTGTACTACTACACGCGCCCGGGCGACCACATCGGCTGGCACTACGACACCTCCTACTACGACGGCCGCCGCTACACGCTGCTGCTGGGCGTGATCGACGAGTCCTCCTGCCGGCTGGACTACGAACTGCATACGCGCAACCCCGACGTGCCCGATGAGCCGGGCACCGTGCAGATCGCCCCGGGGGGGCTGGTGTTCTTCGATGGCGACAAGCTGCGCCACCGCATCACGCCGGCGGGTCCCGACGAGATCCGCGTCTCGCTGACCTTCGAGTACGTCACCGATCCGGGCATGCGCCCGTGGCTGCGCTTTATCTCCAACATGAAGGACGCGGTGGCCTATTTCGGTTTCCGCCAGGTGTTCAGGAACCTGATGTCCGGCAAGAAGAAGCCACGCGCATGACCCGTGCTGCAATGATCCTGCTGTCGGTCGGCGTGGCGCTGTTTGTCGCGCTGCTGGCCTGGCAGGGCTTCGGTTCCGTCGTGTCGACGCTGATGTCGGCGGGCTGGGGCCTGGCGCTGGTCGCCGCCTTCCATCTGCTGCCGCTGGCGCTGGACGCCGCCGCCATCCGCGTGCTGTTCGAGCGTGACGACCATTGCAGCCTGCGCGACACGCTGCTGGCGCGCTGGGCGGGCGAGTCGGTCAACAGCCTGCTGCCGGCCGGGCAGATCGGTGGCCCCGTGCTGATGGTGCGCTACCTGGCGCAGCGCGGCACGCGCATGCGCGATGCCGCCGCCGCCATTACGGTCAGCACCACCATGCAGGCGCTCGCGCAGATGGTGTTCGCCTTCGCCGGGCTGGCGCTGTTCGGCCTGTACGGCGGGCAGGATGCGCTGTCCGACCTGCGCACGCCCACCCTGATCGTCACCGCCGTGCTCGGACTGTGCATCGTCGGCTTCTATTTCGTGCAGAAGCGCGGCCTGTTCGGCCGCGTGCTGCGCGTGCTGTCCCGGCTGTTCGGCAAGCGCGACTGGAGCGGCCTGACCACGCGCGCCGACGCGGTGGACATGGCCGTGCAAGACATGTACCGCGACCGCGCCAGGGTGGCCAAGAGCTTCGTGCTGAGCCTGGCCGGCTGGGTGGTCGGCACCGGCGAAGTCTGGCTGGCCCTGCATTTCCTCGGCCACCCGGTGAGCTGGGTGGAGGCGCTGCTGCTGGAGAGCGTGGGGCAGGCCATCCGCGGCGCCGCGTTCGCCATCCCTGGTTCGCTGGGCGCGCAGGAAGGCGGCTACCTGCTGCTGGCGCCCATCGTGGGCCTGCCGCCGGATGCGGCGCTGGCCCTTTCGCTGGCCAAGCGCGCCCGCGAGATCGGCCTCGGTGCGCCGGGGCTGCTGTATTTGCATTTGAGTGAAAGAAGTTTCCAGCGACGGCGTGCCGCGGCCAGCACCACCAGTGCGGCCAGTGGGCAGGCCACTACCGATTGACCGAAGCTATTTGCATGGGTGCGGAGAAAGAATGCGAGCAATCATTCTTGCCGCAGGCCTAGGCCTGCGACTGCAGCAACAGCAAGGGGAGCAGTTCCCCAAGTGCCTGTTGCGTTTTGAGGGGATCACCCTGCTGGAGCGGCATCTGCGCATGCTGGATGCGGCGGGTGTCGACGAGATCGTGCTGGCGCTCGGCTTCCAGCCCGGACAGGTGGAAACCGAGCTCAAGCGCCTGGGCCGCCAGCCGTATCCGGAGATCGTGCTGAACCCGCGCTACGACCTGGGCAGCGTGCTGACCGTGCACACCGTGGCCGACGCGCTCACGCGCGGCGGCGATGTGCTGCTGATGGATGCCGACGTGCTGTACGACGAGCGCATCCTGAGCGCCCTGGTGGCCGGCACCACGACCAACCGCCTGCTGATCGACCGCGATTTCGAAGCCGGCGACGAGCCCGTCAAGCTGTGCCTGAAGGATGGCGTGCCGGTCGAGCTGCGCAAGCAGCTGGCCGCGGGCCTGGAGTACGACACCATCGGCGAATCCGTCGGTTTCTTCCGCTTCCAGGAACAGACCGCGCGCCGCCTGGCCGAGATCGTCAAGGGCTATGTGGACGGCGGCCGCGCCAACATGCCGCACGAAGAAGCGGTGCGTGACCTGCTGCTCGAAGGCGGCCATGTCTTCGACACCGCCGACGTGAGCGGCGCACCCTGGATCGAGATCGATTTTCCGAACGACGTCGCGCGCGCGCGCGACGAAGTCTTGCCTGAACTGCAGCGCCCCGTGGGAGTAGCACAATGAACGCGATTGACCCGATTTTCCCGCGCGCCACGCGCAGCGCCCGCCTGCGCCAGATGCTGGTCGGCAAGGAACTCGAATTCATCATGGAAGCCCACAACGGCCTGTCCGCGCGCATCGTGCGCGAGGCCGGCTTCAAGGGCATCTGGGCCTCGGGCCTGGCGATCTCCGCGCAGTTCGGCGTGCGCGACAACAACGAGGCGAGCTGGACCCAGGTGGTCGACAACCTCGAGTTCATGGCCGACGCCAGCGACCTGCCGATCCTGCTCGACGGCGACACCGGCTACGGCAACTTCAACAACATGCGCCGCCTGGTGCGCAAGCTCGAGCAGCGCGGCATCGCCGGCGTGTGCATCGAGGACAAGCAGTTCCCCAAGACCAACAGCTTCATCGACGGCGAGCGCCAGCCGCTGGCCGAGATCGATGAATTCTGCGGCAAGATCAAGGCCGGCAAGGACTCGCAGGCCGACGACGATTTCTCCATCGTGGCGCGCGTCGAAGCGCTGATCGCGGGCTGGGGCATGGACGAGGCGCTGCGCCGCGCCGAGGCCTACCGCCAGGCCGGCGCCGACGCCATCCTGATCCACAGCAAGCTGTCCAAGCCCGACGAGATCCTGACCTTCGCGCGCGAGTGGGCCGGCCGCGGCCCGCTGGTGATCGTGCCGACCAAGTACTACAGCACGCCCACCGAAGCCTATCGCAAGGCCGGCATCAGCCTGGTGATCTGGGCCAACCACCTGATCCGCGTGGCCGCGTCGTCGATGCAGGCCGTGGCCCGCGAAATCCACGACAGCGAGACGCTGGTCAACGTGGAGGACCGCATCGCCACCGTCAACGAGATCTTCCGCCTGCAGGACGCCGACGAATACTCGGCCGCCGAGAAGATCTACCTGTCCGGCACGCAGGTGCCGGGCGCGGCGGTGGTGCTGGCCGCGGGCCGCGGCAAGGGCCTGGAAGCCCTGACCGAGGACAAGCCCAAGGTCATGCTGCCGGTGGCCGGCAAGCCGCTGCTGCGCTGGCTGGTGGATGCGTTCAAGAAACAGTCGATCAACGACATCACCGTGGTGGGCGGCTACCAGGCCGGCGCCATCGATACCGCCGGCATCAAGCTGGTGGTCAACGAGCGCCACGCCCATACCGGCGAGCTGGCCTCGCTGGCGTGCGCGGTCGACGGCCTGCAGACCGACACCGTGATCGCCTACGGCGACCTGCTGTTCCGCAGCTATATCCTGCGCGACCTGCTGGAAAGCGAGGCGCCGTTCAGCGTGGTGGTGGACTCGTCGCAGAATGCGCCGTCCAACCAGAGCGTGCACGACTTCGCCTGGTGCTCGGCCGCGGACGACCGCGACCTGTTCGGCCAGAAGGTCCTGCTGCGCCATGTCTCGAGCAAGGCGGAACAAGCCGGCGCGGCCCCCGCCCAGCCGGCCAATGGCCGCTGGATCGGCCTGCTCAACGTGCGCGGCGAAGGGCGCGTGCGCCTGCAGAAGCTGATCGGCGAGCTGCGCGCGCGCGATGACTTCGACACGCTGGACCTGCCGGCGCTGCTCAACGCGCTGGTCGAGGCCGGCGAGGAAATCGAGGTCAAGTACGTGCACGGCCACTGGCGTGGCGTGAACGACCTGGACGACTTCCGCCGCGCGGGCGATTTCGCCCACACGCAGACGCAGTTCGCGGCCGACACCACGGACGGCGAGGAAGCCCGATGATCGAAGCGGCACAGTTCGTCGAGGCCGCGCGCGCGCGCGGCTTCGACTGGTATGCCGGGGTGCCGTGCTCGTACCTGACGCCGTTCATCAACTACGTGCTGCAGGATCCCACGCTGCACTACGTTTCGGCGGCCAACGAGGGCGACGCGGTGGCCCTGATCGCAGGGGTGACGCTGGGCGCGCGCGAAGGCCGCCGCGGCATCACCATGATGCAGAACTCGGGCCTGGGCAACGCGGTCAGCCCGCTGACCTCGCTGACCTGGACCTTCCGCCTGCCGCAACTGCTGATCGTCACCTGGCGCGGCCAGCCGGGCGTTGCCGACGAGCCGCAGCACGCACTGATGGGCCCGGTCACGCCGAACATGCTCGACACCATGGAGATCCCGTGGGAGACCTTCCCGACCGACCCGGCCGAGGTAGGCCCGGCGCTGGACCGCGCGGTGGCCCATATGGACGCCACGGGCCGGCCCTACGCGCTGGTGATGCAAAAGGGCAGCGTGGCGCCGTACGCGCTAAAGGAACAGGCGCGCCCCGCGCCGCGCCCGAAGGCCGTGCCGCGCACCGTGCCTGGCGGCGCGGGCGCACTGCCCACGCGCCGCGAAGCGCTGCAGCGCGTGATCGCGCATTCGCCGCTGGACAACACCGTGGTGCTGGCCTCCACCGGTTTCTGCGGGCGCGAGCTGTACGCGCTCGATGACCGCGCCAACCAGCTCTACATGGTGGGCTCGATGGGTTGCCTGACGCCGTTCGCGCTCGGCCTGGCGCTGGCGCGCCCGGACCTGCACGTGATCGCGGTGGACGGCGACGGCGCGGCGCTGATGCGCATGGGCGTGTTCGCCACGCTCGGCGCCTATGGCCCGTCCAACCTGACCCACGTGCTGCTGGACAACGGCGCCCACGATTCCACGGGCGGGCAGGCCACGGTATCGCACAATGTCTCGTTTGCCGGTGTGGCGGCCGCATGCGGCTATGCCTCGGCGGTGGAAGGCGACAACCTCGCCCTGCTGGACGAAACGCTGGCGCAGCCGGCCCGCGCCGCGGGCCCGCGCCTGGTGGCGCTGTCGATCAGCGCCGGCACGCCGGACGGCCTGCCGCGTCCCACCGTGACGCCGGTCGAGGTCAGGACCCGCCTGGCCCGCCAGATCAGCGCGGATCTCGGCGCAACCCAAGGAGCCAACTGATGCTGCTACTCAATCCGGGTCCCGTCACGCTGTCGGAGCGCGTGCGCCGCAGCCTGCTGCAGCCCGACCTGTGCCACCGCGAGAGCGAGTTCTTCGACCTGCAGGACGAAGCGCGCGCGCGGCTGCTGGATATCTACCAGCTCGATCCCGCCGAATGGGCCGCGGTGCTGATGACCGGCTCCGGCACCGCCGCGATGGAAAGCATGACCGCCGCGCTGGTGCCCGAGAACGGCAAGCTGCTGGTGGTGCAGAACGGTGTCTATGGCGAGCGCATCGCGCAGATCGCCGGCCAGTACCGCATCGCCCACGAGGTGGTGGCGCACGACTGGAAGGAGGCGCCCGACCTCGCCCGTATCGCTGCCGCGCTCGAGGCCGACCGCGCCATCACGCACGTGGCCGTGATCCACCACGAGACCACCACCGGGCGCCTGAACGACCTGCCGGCGCTGGACGCGCTGTGCCGCGCGCGTGGCGTGCGCCTGCTGGTGGACGGCGTGAGCAGCTTCGGCGCGGAGGCCATCGATTTCAATGGCCATATCGACGCCGTGGCCGCCACCGCCAACAAATGCCTGCACGGGGTGCCCGGTGCGTCCTTCGTCATTGTGCGGCGCAGCGCGCTGGCGCAGGCCGCGAGCCGCACCTATTACCTGGACCTGGGCCGCCTGGCACGCCTGCAGGACCAGCGCAATACGCCGTTCACGCCCTCCGTGCACGCCTACTACGCGCTGGTGGAAGCACTGCGCGAGCTGGCCGACGAAGGCGGCTGGCAGGCCCGCCACGCGCGCTACGCCAGCCTGGCCGAGCGCGCGCGCGTGGGGCTGGAGGCGCTGGGCATGCCGGCACTGTGGCCGGCCGGACAATCCTCGGTGGTGCTGCGCGCCTACCATCTGCCGGCGGGCCTGTCGTATGCGCAGCTGCACGATGGCCTGAAGGCGCGTGGCTTCGTCATCTACGCCGGGCAGGGCGGCCTGTCGGCCGAGCTGTTCCGCATCTCGACGATGGGCAATATCCAGCCGGACGATATCGACCGCCTGCTGCAGGGCTTCAGGGAACTGACGCAGTAAAAATGACAAGCGCCGCGGGAGCGGCGCGAATAGCAACACCCAAGGCGGCAGCGCGGGATTCCCGCGCTGCCGCCTTTTGGTTTTTGCGGGCGAAGCACTAGCATTAGGCAATGGAAGCGGCATGCCGGGGTTCCGGCCGCGCCGCAATCCGCTCATGGACGTACATCGGAGGTAGATCGCGATGCGTCGTAGCCTTTGTCACCGGGGCGGGCTTGCCGTGGCCGCCAGGATCAACGTGGCCGCGCTTGCCGCCCTCGGCGCCTGCGCCGCGCTGGCAATTGGCGCGGCCTTGGCGCCCGCCGCCCGCGCCGCCGACGCTCCGGCACCCGCCGTGGACCGCTCCGCACCGGACCGCATGGTGYGCGCCGCCGTGGAAGGCGTGCTCACCACCATCCAGGCCAGTCCCGATACCCGCGGCGGCGACCTGGAGAAGATCACGGCCGTGGTGCGCCGCCAGTTTCTCCCCTATACCGATTTCCAGCGCACCACGCGGCTGGCCGTCGGCAATGCATGGCGCACTGCAACACCCGAACAGCAGAAGCAGCTCTACGAACAATTCCAGACCTTGCTGGTGCGCAGCTACGCCCTGTCGTTGTCGCAGGTGCGCGACCAGGCGCTGAAGTTCCGCTACAAGCCGCCGCGCGCCGCCGGCACCGATACGGTGGTCGAGACCAGCGTCATCAACAACGGCGACGAGGTGCAGATCGACTACCGGCTGCAGCGCGGCGCGACCGGCTGGTCGATCTACGACATCAATATGAGCGGCGCGTGGCTGATCGAGGTCTACCGCCGGCAGTTCGCCGACATCGTGGCCAAGAGCGGCATCGACGGGCTGATCAAGTACCTGGTCAGCCATAACGCGGCCTGAGCCGGGCGCCGGTCCCCGGCCGCGGGGCGACGGCCGCGCGAACGCAGGCCATGCGCGTCGTCGCGCCCGGGCTAGGCAGCCGTTTCCAGCATGGCGTCGCGTGCCAGCGCGTCCATCAGCTGGTCCGCCGACATCGGCCGGCCCAGCAGGAAGCCCTGCAGCGAGTCGCAGCCCAGCCGGGTGAGGAACTCCTGCTGCGTGGCCGTCTCCACGCCTTCGGCGACGATGTTCAGGTTGAGCGTGCGCCCCAGTGCCACGATGGCCGAGACGATGGCGGCATCCTCGGTATCGCGCGCCAGCTCGCGGACGAAGGCGCGGTCGATCTTCAGCTCGCTGGCCGGCAGCCGCTTGAGGTAGAGCAGGCTCGAATAGCCGGTGCCGAAATCGTCGATCGAGATGCGCACGCCCATGTCGTGCAGCTGCTGCAGGATCTTCAGGCTGGCATCGGCGTCGCGCATGGCGGTGGATTCGGTGACTTCCAGCGTCAGGCAGTGCGGCTCGAGCGCATGGCGCGCCAGGGTCTCGCGCACGGTGCGGATCAGGCTGGCGTGGCGGAACTGCAGTGCCGACAGGTTGACCGCCACGCTCCACTCCGGGTGGCCGGCGTTGCGCCATTCCCGCATCTGGCGGCAGGCTTCGTCCAGCACCCATTCGCCGATCGGCACGATCAGGCCGGTCTTCTCCGCCAGCGGGATGAAGTGGTCCGGGCCGATCAGGCCGCGCGTGGGATGGGCCCAGCGCACCAGTGCTTCCACGCCCGTCACCGGACCGCTGGGCGCGGTCAGCTTGGGCTGGTATTGCAGCACCAGTTCGCGCCGCTCCAGTGCCTGGYGCAGGTCCTGCACCAGTTGCAGCTGCTCGTGCACGTTGGCGTTCATCGATGCCTCGAAGAAGCAGATGGCGTTGCGGCCCAGCGCCTTGGCGTGATACATGGCCGCATCGGCATTGGTCATCAGGTCATGCTGCAGGTCGCCGTCGCCGGGGTACATGGCGATGCCGATGCTGGTGGACACGCGCAGCTCGCGTCCCGCCGCCTGGAACGGCTCGCGGATGGCGCTCAGCACCTTGTCGGCCAGCGTGGCGGCGTCCGCCGGTTCGCCCACGGCGGCCAGCAGCACGAATTCGTCGCCGCCGAGCCGGGCGATGGTGTCCTGCGCGCGTACCGTGGCGCTCAGGCGCCGCGCCACTTCAACCAGCAGCAGGTCGCCGACGGGATGGCCATAGGCATCGTTGACCGCCTTGAAGCCGTCCAGGTCCATGAACATCAGCGCGAAGCGGCCCTGCTCCCACCCGGCGGCCTGGATCGCCTGTTCGAGCCGGTCTTCCAGCAGCACGCGGTTGGGCAGCTTGGTCAGGTTGTCGTGCAGGGCCAGGTAGGTCAGCTCTTGGTTGGCCTCGGCCAGCGAGCGCGCCAGTATCGAGGTGCGCGCCTCCAGGCGTACGTCCAGCACCGAGATGATCAGCGCGATCGCCAGCACCGCCAGCGTGGCGACGATGATCACCACCGCCAGCCAGCCGGCATCCACGCCGTCGCTGGCCGCGCCGCAGATGCTGCCGGGCGGGAACCCGGCCGCCGCCATGCCGGTGTAGTGCATGCCGACGATGGCCAGGCCCATCACCACCGCAGCGCCCGCGCGCAGGGGTCGCACCCAGACGGACTGCCTGCGCAGCCGGAAGGCGATCCACAGCGCCGCGCCGGCGGCCAGCACCGCCACGGCCACCGACAGCAGGAACAGGGAGGGAACATAGCGGATGCCCGGCTGCATGCGCAGCGCGGCCATGCCGGTGTAATGCATGCCGGAAATGCCGRCGCCGATCAGCAGCGCGCCACCCGTCAGCCGCCGCCAGGGCAGCGTGTCGCGGCCCACCAGCCACAGTGCCAGCGCCGAGGATGCGATGGCGATCAGCAGCGAGCCCAGCGTGATCGCCGGGTCATAGCCAAGCGGGATGGGCAGGTGCAGCGCCAGCATGCCGACGAAGTGCATCGACCAGATGCCCGTGCCCATGGCGCAGGCGCCGCCCGCCAGCCACCAGCGCGCGGCGTTGCCCTGCGCGGAGGCGATGCGCCCGGCCATGTCCAGGGCCGTGTACGAAGCCAGGATCGCGACAAGCAGTGAGAACAGCACGAGCAGACTGTTGTAGCTACTGGCAAGCATGGGATGCCCTTCCAAGACGTTGACTGGTACTGCATACCTCGCGAATCACACGTCACTCGTGCCGGAGGATGCAAAAAAATAAAAAACGCGCCAGTCCGTTTCATATCGACAGGCTGGCGTCCAACTTTAGGCGGGCGGCTGCGGGCGGCCGGCGCTTGCCAGGCCCGGACTCGCCGGCATGCATGAACACGCGCGCCTTGCCTGGTCCCGCGGCCACGCCGGGTGAAATCCCATTCATAAATGCATTGAAGGCATTCAAAACAGTGGGTTTACACCCGCAGGCGCACGCCCGAATATGGATTCCTGAATCACCGCGGCGTGTCGCTTGCGCGCCGGGGTCCCGGCGCCGCCCGAGGCGCGCGGGCAACCGCCGCAAGCGCCCAGCCGTCAGGGCAGCCGGACCTTGCCGAGGTCGGCCTGCAGCGTATTCACGAAGTGCAGAAAGGAGACTTTGTCATCGAAGCGCAGATTGACCACGGCCTGCCGGTAGAACTCATGGATCCGGGGCTGCAATGCTTCCCAGAAGTGGCGCCCCTTGTCCGTCAGCACCACGCGGCGGGCACGCCGGTCCTCCTCGCTGGCAACACGCGACACATGCTCGTCGCGCTCGAGCCGCTTCAGCACGCCATCGAGATTCTGGCGGCTGACCACGAGATATTCCGCCAGCTCCGAGAACGACATCCCATCCTTTGCCTTGGGCCGGGATAGGGCGCCCATTACCGCCCACTGCACGCCGCTGATGCCGAGTTCCTTGGCGGTCTGCCGCTGCAGGACATTGCCGATCTGAAACAAGCGGAAGAAGAGCCGGTTGGTGACATCGAGCCCCGATTGAGGGGCTCCCGTTTGCGTGCTTCCAGATTCCATTTTGGTCTTTCTCTTCTGATTCGAACTGCGGCACGCATGCCGCTGGTGGCCGCTGGTGGCCCCTGTCATCCCCGCGCCGTGAGCCGCGGGCCGGCATGGCGAGCCTCGCGGCCGGCGTCCACATCGTACCCGCGCGCGGACCGGCGCGAGAGCGGATGGCAATGATACCGCCCCCTGGCCGGCTGCCCGTTGCCAGGCCCCGCCCCGGCTTGTCCCGTTTTACGCATATAGAACAATACATTGATATACATGTCAGTTCATCAAGCGAGCCATTCGGCAGTTTTTCCGGCAAATAATCCAGTTTGCTACGTATTTTCCCTAGGCCGCGAAACGAACATACATCAACATGTTTACACAATAGGCCGACTGAACTAGACTCAGTACAACCACTTCGTGGACTACCAAAACGAGGAGATCATGAATCCATACCCCCATTTGATGGCCCCGCTCGATGTCGGCGCCCTGACCCTTCGCAATCGCATCGTGATGGGCGCAATGCATACGCGCCTGGAGACGCTGGACAGGCCGCACGAGCGCCTGGCGGCCTTCTACGGCAGGCGCGCCGAAGGCGAAGCCGGCCTGATCCTGACGGGCGGCTACGCGCCGAGCATCGAAGGCATCTTCGAGCCGGGCGCGCCGCTGCTGTGCGAGCGCTCGCAGCTGGCCGAACACCATGCCATCACCGGCGCGGTCCACGCCGCGGGCGGGCGCATCGCCTTGCAGATCGTTCACGCGGGGCGCTATGCCAAGCACGAGCACTGCGTCGGGCCATCCGCCACGCGCGCCAGGATCAACCCGATCGCGCCGCGCGCGCTGTCCACGGAGGAAGTCTGGAAGACCGTCGAAGACTTCGCCTTTACTGCGCAGCTGGCGCGCGAAGGCGGCTACGACGGTGTCGAGATCATGGGCTCGGAGGGCTACCYGATCAATCAGTTCACGGCCCGCGTCACCAACCAGCGGACCGACGAATTCGGCCGGAGCTTCGAGGCACGGATCCGCTTTCCCCTGGAGGTCATCAAGGCCATCCGCAAGCGCGTCGGCGACACATTCCTGGTCATCTACCGCATTTCGGCGGTCGACCTGGTCGACGGCGGGATGACCGGCGAGGAGGTCGCGGAACTTGCGCGGCGCGCCGAAGCCGAGGGCGCCAACATCATCAACACCGGGGTCGGCTGGCATGAGTCCGCGGTGCCGACCATCGCCGCATCGGTGCCGCGCGCCGCCTGGGCCTACGCCATCGAGAACGTCAAGCGCGCGGTCCGCATTCCCGTGATTGCCTCCAACCGGATCAATACCCCGGAAGGCGCCGAGTCGCTGCTCTCCTCGGGCTGCGCGGATATGGTCTCGATGGCGCGGCCGCTGCTGGCGGACCCGGACTTCGCCAGGAAGACACGGCTTGGCAACGTGGCGGAGATCAATACCTGCATCGGCTGCAACCAGGCCTGCCTGGACCGCATCTTTACCGAGCGCACCGCCACGTGCCTGGTGAATCCGCGCGCCGGCAGGGAGATCGAATTCGTTGCCGCGGCATCGGTGGCCAGCAAGAAGATCGCGGTCGTCGGCGGCGGTCCCGCCGGCATGGCCTTTGCCATCAATGCGCGGGAGCGGGGGCACGAGATCACCTTGTTCGAAGCGGGCGCCGAGCTTGGCGGCCAGCTCAACATGGCGCGGGTCGTGCCGGGGAAGAACGAGTTCAATGAAATGCTCAGGTACTTCCGCACGCGTATCGCGAACCTCGGCGTGGACGTTCGCCTGGGTTGCCGCGTGACGGCAGCGCAGCTCAGGGACGAAGGCTACGACCAGATCGTCGTCGCGACCGGCGTTCGCCCCCGCTCGCCGGGTTTCCCGGGCGTGGACCACCCGAAGGTCGTGTCCTACATCGATGTGCTGGCCGGTGGCGCAAAAGTGGGCGACAGGGTCGCCATCATCGGCGCGGGAGGGATCGGCTTCGACGTGGCGGAATTCCTGCTGGGCGACGCCGAGGAGGCGCTTGCCCCCGCGCATTTCCTCCGGGCATGGGGCGTCGATACGTCGTTGTCCACTTCCGGGGGCTTGCAGGCATCGGCAGAGGCAGGCGGCAAGCCCCGGCGGCAGGTCTTCATGTTCCAGAGAAAGCAGGAAAGCCTGGGCAAGCGCCTGGGCAAGTCCACCGGATGGATCCTGAAGTCGAGGCTCAAGCGCGCGAACGTGGTCATGACGGGCGGCGCGGTCTATCGCTGCGTTGACGACGACGGCCTGCACTACTCGGTAGACGGCAAGGATCATGTGCTCGACGTCGACCACGTCGTGCTCTGCGCAGGGCAGGAATCGGAGCGCAGCCTGTACGAGGAGCTCCGCGCCAGCGGCGCGGCGGTGGATGTCATCGGCGGCGCCGATGTCGCCAGCGAGCTGGACGCCCTGAGGGCGATCGACCAGGCGACACGGCTTGCCATGACCGTGTAGCGGTTCCCGCAGCGCAATCAATTCAGAACGCCATTACGCCAATAAGAGCAGGGATTTCCTGGAGACGCCCCATGGTGACCAAGTTCAACAACGAGCTAGACCAGCGCGAAGCCAACTTTCAGCCGCTGACGCCGATTCATTTCCTCAGCCGCGCGGCCGATGTGTATCCGCAGCGCACCGCAGTCATCTACGGCGACCGCTCGTACTCCTGGGCGGAGTATGCGAGCCGCTGCCGCAAGCTCGCCGGCGCACTGATTGCCCACGGTATCGAGAGAGGCGACACCGTGGCCATCATGGCGCCGAACACGCCGGCAATGCTCGAAGCGCAATTCGGCGTGCCGATGGCGGGCGCGGTCCTGAACTGCATCAATACGCGCCTGGATGCGGCAGCCATGGCGTTTATCCTGCAGCATTCCGAGACCCGCCTGCTTCTGGTCGACCAGCAGTTTTCCACGGTCGCCCGCGATGCGATCGAACGGCTCGGGTTGCCCATTGCGGTAGTGGACATCGCAGACCCGGCGGCAGAGGGCGGCGCGCGCATCGGCAGCATCGAGTATGAAGCGTTCCTGGACAGCTCGCCCTCCCGGCCGGAGCTCCGCTTCCCGGAGAACGAATGGGATGCGATCGCGCTCAACTACACCTCGGGGACGACCGGCAACCCGAAGGGCGTGGTCTACCACCACCGCGGCGCTTACCTGAACGCGCTGGCGCAGCTTGTCAACGCGGAGCTGACCGGCCCGGTCCCGGTGTATCTCTGGACCTTGCCATTGTTCCACTGCAACGGCTGGTGCTATGCATGGGCCATGGCCGCGATCGGCGGCACGCAGGTGTGCACGCGAAAGGTGAGCGCCGCCGTCATCTACGACGCCATCGAACGATTCGGCGTGACGCATTTTTGTTGCGCGCCGACGGTGCTGGCCTTCCTGATCGAGGGGGCGCCGGATGGCTGGCAGCCGCCGGAGAACCCGATACGGGTGCTGTCGGGCGGCGCCTCGCCACCGCCCCAGGTATTCCGCAGGCTCATGGAACTCGGATTCTCGGTCCTGCACGTATACGGGATGACCGAGATGCATGGGGTTGCCACCCTGTGCCAGAGCCAGGAAGCATGGAAAGCCCTCCCGGGCGAGGTGCATCTCAAGCACCTGACCCGGCAGGGCGTGCGCACCGTGGTGCTCAACGAGATGCGCGTTGTCGATCCGGCGACGCAGTCGCCGGTTCCCAATGACGGCGCGTCGATCGGGGAAATCCTCTTGCGCGGAAACCTCGCCATGAAGGGCTATTTCAAGAATCCCGCGGCCACGGAAGAAGCGTTCGCGGGCGGCTGGTATCACACCGGCGATCTCGCCATCGTGCACGCCGATGGCTACATCGAGATCAAGGACCGGTCGAAGGACATCATCATTTCCGGCGGCGAGAACATCTCCTCCGTCGAGGTCGAGGATGTCCTGTACGAGCACCCGGCAGTGGCCAATGTCGCGGTGGTCGCGGTGCCCGACCAGCGCTGGGGGGAGGTGCCGTGCGCCATCGTCGAGCTCAAGGCGGATGCCGTCGGGCGCATCGATGCCGATGAAATCATTCAATTCTGTCGCGCGCGCCTGCCGGGCTTCAAGACGCCGCGCCATGTCATTTTCGATGAACTTGCCCGCACCGCGACGGGAAAACTACAGAAATTCAAGTTGCGGGCTTCAGCGGCAGAACACCTGGCGGCGACCGGCGTCATCACGGTGAATCAACAATGTGCGGAGTAGCGTCATGCGGGAACTGAAAGGAAAGATCGTCGTGATCACAGGCGCCGGCGGCGGCATCGGCGCGGCCATCAGCCGGCGCTTTGTCGAAGAGCAGGCGCAGGTCATCGCCGTCGACAAGAACCAGGCGTCGCTGCAGCGTCTTGCCGACAGCCTGGCGGGCCTGGGGCCGCGGCCGCTGCAGGTCGCGCTCGATATCACGGATCATGCCGGCGTCACGCGCGAGATGGCCGCCGTGGGCGAGAGATTCGGCCGTATCGATGCACTGGTGAACAACGCGGGGTGGGACGTACCGGTCCAGTTCCTGGAAAGCACGCCCGCGTTCTGGAACCAGGTGATCGCGATCAACCTGATCGGGCCATTGAATCTCCATCATGCCGTGCTGCCCCATATGGTGGCCGCGGGCGGCGGCATGGTGGTGAACATCGCGTCGGACGCCGGGCGCGTGGGGTCCTCCGGGGAGGCCGTCTATTCCGCGTGCAAGGGTGGCGTGATCGCCTTCTCGAAGACGATTGCGCGCGAATGCGCCAGCCAGAACATCCGCGTGAACACCGTCTGCCCCGGACCGACGGACACCGCGCTGCTGCAGTCGTTCGGCGGCGACGGCGAGTACGGGAAAAAACTGTACGAAGGCCTGAAGCGCGCCATTCCGCTGAAGCGGCTCGGCAAGCCGGACGATATCGCCGGGATCGTGGCCTTCCTTGCCAGCCAGGAAGCGGATTTCATTACCGGACAGACCATCAGTGTGTCCGGTGGACTCACCATGCACGGATAAGAGGGAAGACAATGAGCAACTACACAGATATCCGCCTGGAGAAGACGGACGGCGTGGCACGCATCACCATCGACCGGCCGGAGCGCTACAACGCGTTCCGGGGCAAGACTTGCGATGAACTGATCGATGCGCTGCACGACGCGGGATGGGATCCGTCCATCGGCGTGGTCGTGCTGACCGGCGCCGGCGACAAGGCGTTCTGCACGGGCGGGGACCAGTCCGCGCACAGCGGCAAGTACGACGGAAGGGGCATCGTGGGCCTGCCCGTCGAGGAACTGCAGAGCCTCATCCGCGAGGTGCCCAAGCCGGTGATCGCCAGGGTGAATGGCTATGCCATCGGCGGGGGCAACGTGCTTGTCACCTGCTGCGACCTTGCCATCGCCTCCGAATCCGCCATCTTCGGCCAGGTCGGCCCCAAGGTGGGCTCGGTGGACCCGGGTTTCGGCACGGCCTATCTGTCGCGCGTGGTCGGAGAAAAGAAGGCCAGGGAAATCTGGTTCCTGTGCCGCCGCTATGGAGCCCGGGAGGCGCTGGACATGGGCCTGGTGAATCGCGTGGTCGCGCCCGAAGAGCTTGACCAGGAAGTGGCGCGCTGGTGTGACGAGATCCTTGCCCTGAGTCCCACCGCGATCGCGATCGCAAAGCGCTCTTTCAATGCCGATTCCGATTCCATCCGCGGCATCGGCGGGCTAGGCATGCAGGCGCTGGCGCTGTACTACCAGTCCGCCGAGTCACGCGAAGGCGTGGCCGCGTTCCTGGAAAAGCGCAAGCCGGATTTTCGCCGCCATGCCGGCGCCGGCCGGAACGATTCCTGACCCGGCATGCCATCCGCGCCCCCGCACCGCAGGCGGGGCGCCCGGGCGCGGCGCGCACTCGACAGACCGGACACACACCATGGCAATCAAACTACATTACGACGGCCCCCTGGCCGTCATCACGATCGACCGGCAGGACCGTCTCAATGCGTTGAGCCTGCCGCTGATCGAAGACATCGGCCGCGCGCTCGACCAGGTATCGGCGTCACGGGCGCGCATGCTGGCGCTGGTTGGCGCGGGCGACAAGGCGTTTTCCGCCGGCGCCGACGTGGCGGGCCTGGCCGACCGGGATTTCTGGGCGCAGCGCGACGGCATCGGCATGGGCCAGGAGACGTTCATGCGCCTGGACCGCCTGCGCATACCTTCCGTTGCCGTCCTGCATGGCTATGCACTCGGCGGCGGGCTCGAACTGGCCATGGCGTGCACGTTCCGGGTAGCCACCACCAGCGCACAGATGGGGCTGCCTGAAATCAAGCTTGGCCTGCTACCCGGCTACGGCGGCACGCAGCGGCTGCCGCGGCTGGTTGGCGAATCGCGCGCGCTGGAACTGGTGATGTCGGGACGGATCATCGATGCGCGGGAGGCCAGGGAGATCGGACTGGTCAACGAGCTTGTCGAGGACGGCGACCCCGTCGCGATCGCCCGGAATTTTGCGCAACGCTTTACCGGCTACAGCCAGTGCGCTTCCGTACTGGCAAGGGACGCGGTGCAGCGCGCGCTTTCCGTGCCGCTGCCGCAGGGGCTGCGCATCGAGGCGGACCTCATCGCACAGGCATTCCAGACCAGAGACGCAAGGGAGGGCATGGCCGCCTTCCTGGAAAAGCGCGCGGCTGTCTTCAAGGACTGCTGACCACCCGCCGGCAGGGCGCAGGAACGGCCGCGCCGGCCGGATGCCATGCGCCATATGCGGGTCGAGCCAATAAAGGAGGAGACAAGACATGAAGAAAAAAGCGACGGCCGCCGCTGCCGCCATGGCGCTTCTGGCCTGGTCGGCGGCACATGGCGAGACGCCCGCGCAACCGGTCAGGATCGGCGTGATTGCCGACATGACCGGTGTCTACTCGGCGCTTGGCGGCCGGGGCATGGCGACGGCGGTGAAGATGGCGGTCAAGGACTTCGGCGGCAAGGTGCTGGACAGGCCGATCGAGATCCTCACGGCGGATTCCCAGAACAAGGTCGATGTCACCGCCACCCGGGCGCGGGAATGGTATGACCGCGAGCAGGTCGGCATGATCCTGGAGGGCACGGATTCGGCCTCGGCCATCGCGCTGCAACGGCTGGGGCTGGAGCGCAAGAAGGTGACCATCTTTGTCCAGGCCGCCACCTCGGCGCTTACCGAGTCCGAGTGTTCCCCGTATGGCATCCACTATGTGTACAACACGCAGGCCCTGGCCAACACCGTGGGGCGGGCGATCGTCGACGGCGGGGGAAGCAGCTGGTACTTCATCACCGCAGACTATGCATTCGGCCAGGCACTGGAGAGCGACACGTCCGCGGTGGTGAAGAAGATGGGCGGGGTCACGCTCGGTTCCTCCAGGCATCCRATCGGCGCGCCGGATTTCTCGTCCTTCGTGGTCGCCGCGCAGAGTTCGAAGGCTTCGGTGATCGGATTGGCAAACGCCGGCAAGGACACGCAGAATGCCATTCGCCAGGCCGCGGAGTTCGGCCTTGGCCGCGGCAAGCAGGTGATCGCGCCATTGCTGATCTTCGAGACCGATATTCGCGGCATCGGCCTGAACCTGGCGCAAGGGCTGCAGTTCGCCACCGCCTTCTACTGGGATGCCAACGAGGCCACCAGGGCGTTCTCGAAGCGCTTTTTCGAGGCGCACCAGGCCATGCCGACCATGGTGCAGGCCGGCGCCTATTCGGCGACGATGCATTACCTGAAGGCGATCAAGGAGGCAGGCACCGCCGACAGCGACAAGGTGGTCGAGAAGATGAAGGCAATGCCCGTCAACGACTTCTTTGCCAGCAACGGAACAATCCAGAAGAACGGATTGATGGTGCACGATCTCTATCTGGCCCAGGTCAAGACGCCGGGCGAATCGCGCAACGGCTGGGATCTGCTGAAGATCACCAGGACCATACCGGGGGCATCCGCATTCAGGCCGCAGGCGGAGAGCACGTGCAGGTTCCTGAAGGGCTAGGGGTGCCCGCGCCGGGCAGCCTTGCGCAGGGCCCTTCCGGGAGAGAGGGGAGGTGAGAGGGGGAGGGGAGACGCGCGCGGCGCCGGTCAGGCGCCGCGCGCCGCATCCCGTCACCGCCGGCATGCCGCGTGCGCCGCATTTTTCCGGATTTGCTACTGCGGAAACATTCGTGGACCGCGGAGCGGGTGCCTGCCTAGACTGCATCCCCTGGCATCGCGCCACCGCCGTCAACGCAAACCGACCCCGAGGTAGACCGCTCATGAACCTGCGCACGATTCTCTCCACCCTGCTGGCCGCTTCGGCCGCGCTCGCCATCGGCTCGGCTCCGGCGCTGGCCGCCGACAAGACCATCAAGGTGGGCGTGCGCGGCGGCGTCGACGAAGAAATCTGGGAGGTCGTCACCCAGGTGGCCAGGAAGCAGGGCCTCAACGTACAACCCATCGTCATCACCGGCACCGCCAGCCCCAACGAGGCGCTCAACAACGGCGACCTCGATGCCAACGCTTTCCAGCACAAGCCTTTCCTGCGCGACCAGGTCACGCAGCGCGGCTACAAGATCGTGGCGGTGGCCGATACGCTGATCTCGCCGATCGCTTTCTACTCGAAGAAGTACAAGTCGCTGGAGACGCTGCCGCAGGGTGCGCGCCTCGGCATTCCCAACGATCCCAGCAACCAGACCCGGGCGCTGGTGATCCTGCGCGACCACGGCCTGATCAAGCTGCGCGACGGCTTCGACCCGTTCACCGGTACCGCCACGCTGGCCGACGTGACCGCCAACCCGCGCAAGCTGGACCTGGTCGAAAGCGCGTCGGTGGTGCTGGCGCGCTCGCTGCCCGACGTGGATGCCGCCGCCGTGGTCAATACCTTCGCCTACCAGGCCGGCCTGGTCGCCACGCGCGACGGCATCGCCGTGGAGAAAAAGGAGAACAACCCCTACGTGAACGTGATCGCCGTGCGCGAGCGCGACAAGGCCGCGCCGTGGGTGGCGCCGCTGATCAAGGCCTACCACTCTGAGGAAGTGCGCAAGTTCATCCTGAGCAAGTACCAGGGCTCGGTCATCCCGGCATTCTGACGCCAGCCACAGTTCCTTGATGCCGATGCCGTTCCAGGAGGATCCCGCCGTGCCGCAGGCGTTCCCGCACTCATCCCCGCAATCGTCTCCCGTGCCGCATATCGTGTTCGACCGGCTCGGCAAGCAATATCCCGGCGCGCCGGCCGCGGCGCTCGCGGAGGTGTCCTTCACCGTGGCGCGCGGGGAGATCTTCGGCATTATCGGCCGCAGCGGCGCCGGCAAGTCCACGCTGCTGCGCACCATCAACATGCTGGAGCGGCCGAGCACGGGCCAGGTGCGCGTGGACGGCGTGGATGCGGGCGCGCTCGACGAAGACGGGCTGGTGGCGCTGCGCCGCCGCGTCGGCATGATCTTCCAGCACTTCAACCTGCTGTCGGCCAAGACCGTCTTCGAGAACGTGGCGCTGCCGCTGCGCGTGGCCGGTGTGCCGCGCGCGGAGATCGCGCCGCGCGTGACGGCACTTCTCGAACTCGTTGGCCTGGGCGGCAAGGCGCAGGTTTATCCGGCCACGCTCTCGGGCGGGCAGAAGCAGCGCGTGGGCATTGCGCGCGCGCTGGTGCAGCGCCCGGAGATCCTGCTGTGCGACGAGGCTACCTCTGCGCTCGACCCGGAAACCACGGAATCGATCCTCGCCCTGCTGCGCGACATCAATCGCCAGCTGGGGCTGACGGTGGTGCTGATCACGCACGACATGGCGGTGATCCGCCAGGCCTGCGACCGCGTGCTGGTGCTCGACCACGGCCAGGTGGTGGAGCATGGCACGGTCGAGCAGGTGTTCGCGCAGCCGCAGGCTGCCGCCACGCTGGCGCTGCTGCGCCCGCTGCAGCTCGCCGGCGGCATTGCCCGCGCAGCGCACATGGCGAACCTGGCCATCGAGTCCGCGGCAGCCAATGCGGCCCATGCAAGCAAGCGCGCCAGCGACAACGAGGCAAGCGACCATGTTTCCGCCGTTGGCTGACAAGTATGTGAAAGCGCTGGGCGAGACCCTGCTGATGACCGGCTCTGCCTGCCTGGTAGTGTTCGTGTGCGGCATGGCGCTGGCGATCGTGCTGACGCTCAGTGCGCCGGGCGGACTGCGCCCGCGGCCCCGCCTGCACCGCACGTTGTCGGTGCTGGTCAACACCTTCCGCTCGATACCCTTCATCATCCTGCTGGTGGCGATGCTGCCGGTCACGCGGCTGATCGTGGGCACCACCATGGGCACCTGGGCGGCGGTGGTGCCGCTGAGCGTGCACCTGATTCCGTTCTTCGCCCGCATCGCCCAGGTCAGCCTCAACGAGATCGACCCCGGCCTGATCGAAGCCGCGCGCGCCATGGGCTGCCGCCGCTGGCACATCGTGCGCCACGTGCTGTTGCCCGAAGCGCTGCCGGGCATCGTGGGCGGCGCCACGGTCAGCGTGATTGCCATGATCGGCTCGTCGGCCATGGCCGGCGCGGTCGGTGCCGGTGGCCTCGGCGACCTCGCCATCCGCTATGGCTACGAGCGCTACGAGACCGCGGTGATGTTCAACGTCATTGCCATCCTGATCGCACTGGTGACGCTGGTGCAGTTCGGCGGCGAGCGGCTGGCGCGCCGCTTCGATCACCGCCGCTGACGCCTCAGCGGCCTCAGCGCACGCTCGAGGCGTCCTGCCCGAACAGCACGCTCCTGGAATCCTCGCTGACCACCGGCGCGGTGTTGACGGTATTGGCCAGCGCATAGGCCCGTTCGGTGGCGGGACGCGCGCGCACGCGCGCGAACCAGCGCTGCAGGTGCGGGAAATCGGCGAGGTCCTGCCGTTGCCGTTCGTGCGGCACCACCCATGGGTAGCATGCGATGTCCGCGATCGAATATTCGGTGCCGCAGATGAAATCGCGGCCGTCCGCCATGTGCTTGTTCAGCACGCCATACAGGCGCGCCGTCTCCTTCACGTAGCGCTCGATGGCGTAGGGCAGCTGTTCCGGCGCGTACTGCACGAAGTGATGATTCTGCCCGGCCATCGGACCCAGCCCGCCCATCTGCCAGAACAGCCACTGCAGCGCCATATTGCGCCCGCGCAGGTCCTGCGCGATGAGATGCCCGGTCTTGTCGGCCAGGTACAGCAGGATCGCACCCGACTCGAAGGTCGAGAGCGGTTCCCCGCCATCGGCCGGCGCATGGTCCACGATGGCCGGGATGCGGTTGTTGGGCGAGATCTTCAGGAAGGCTGGCTCGAACTGGTCTCCGCGGCTGATGTTGACCGGCACCACGCGGTAGGGCAGTCCGGCCTCCTCCAGGAACATGGCGATCTTGTGGCCATTGGGCGTGGTCCAGTAGTACAGGTCGATCATGGCGCAGGTCCTTTTCCCGGAGGGAGCGGTGAAGGCCGGTCGATTATAGGAGCGCGCAGCCTTTCCTGCTGGCCGTGCCCGGGGATTCTTGAAGGTTCAAGGATATTGACTGATTCCCCACTATGGGCTGGGGGTGTTCTTCGTGCTGAGCCATATTGCCTGCGGCCTGCGCACGGTGATGCTGGCGCACGGCACGCCGCCGGGGCGCGCCAACCGGGTTTGCCGGATCCTGATCGCGGCGTCGCTGGCCTGGACCGTGGCGATCGTCGCGGGGATGCTYGGCGTGCGGATCTAGCGTCGCGCTACTGGCGGTACGCCTTGTCGCTGCGCTCGAGCTGACGCAGCAGCGCGGCCCAGTGCTTGCGCGTGACCGGGCCGCCGGCATTGGCGATCACCACATCGGCCACCTTGCGGGCCACCGCATCGGGCGCGATCACCAGCGGCGCACCGCCCGACTGCGCGGCCAGCTGCGCCACGCAGGCGCGTTCGAGCATATGCAGTTCCTGGAAGGCCTGGGCGACGGTCGGCGCGCAGGTCAGCAGGCCGTGGTTGCGCAGGATGAAGATGTCCCTGTCGCCGAGATCGGCCACCAGCCGCGCGCGTTCGTCGAGGTCGATGGCGATGCCTTCGTAGTCGTGGTACGCCACCCGTCCGAAGAAGCGCATGGCGTGCTGCGAGATCATCAGCAGCCCGTCGCGCTGCGCGGAGACGCCGATGCCGGCGGCGGTGTGGGTATGCAGCACGCAGCCCACGTCGTGGCGCGCGCCGTGGACGGCGCTGTGGATCGTGTAGCCGGCCGGGTTGATGCCCAGGCCGGTGTCGTCGCGGATGATCTCGCCGTCGATATCGACCTTGACCAGGTTGGATGCGCTGATCTCGTCGAAGGTCAGTCCGTAGGCATTGATCAGGAAGTGCTCGTCGGGGCCGGGCACGCGCGCGGAGAAGTGCGTGTAGATGTGATCGGTCCAGCGGAACTGCGCGGCCAGCCGGTAGGCGGCGGCCAGTTCCACGCGCACCGCCCATTCCTGCGGCGAGACCTCGGCCCGGACCGCGGGGAAATGCAGCGCGGGAAGGGACAGGCCGGGATCCTGCGATGCCAGCGGCGGCTCGGTGACGGCGTTCATGCAGCGCTCCATGATGTGGGGTGGGTGCCGCGACATCATACGGCGCCCGCGCAGCCCTGCCAACGCAGCGAACCACATAAGGAAATGYGCGGCGCGGCATCCCGTAGAATCCTCTCCTGCGCGCGGTGGGCGGCAGGTGCCGGACGCCGCGCCATGCCACGCCGCAGAACAACAAGACAGAAACAGGAGAGCCCCTTGAAGACTACCCGCGCCCTGGTCGCCGCCGCTGTCATGGCAGGCGCCACCCTCGCCCACGCTGCCTATCCCGAGCGGCCCGTCAAGCTGATCGTGCCGTTCCCGCCTGGGCAGGCTACCGACATCTTCGCGCGCGCGCTGGCCGAGAGGCTCGGCAAGCAGCTCGGCCAGCCGGTGGTGGTGGACAACCGCGCCGGCGCCGGCAGCAACCTCGGCATGGAGATCGCCGCGCACGCCGCGCCCGACGGCTACACGCTGGTGATGGCCGGCAGCGCGATGGCAATCAACCAGACCCTGTACAAGAAGCTGGCCTATAACCCGCGCCAGGACTTCCAGCCGATCTCGGGCGTGTTCTCGGTGCCGCTGGTGTTCCTTGCCACGCCGGCTTCCGGCATCGTCTCGCTGCGCGACCTGATCGCCAAGGCGAAGGCTGCGCCGGGCAAGTACAGCTATGCCAGCGCCGGCATCGGCGGCACGCAGCACCTGTCTGCCGAGATGCTCAAGGCGCAGGCCGGCATCTTCATGGTGCACATCCCCTACAAGGGCAGCGGCCCCGCGCAGTCGGACTTCCTCGGCAATCAGATCCCGCTGATGGTGGACTCGGTCACCGCGGCGCTGCCGCTGATCCAGTCGAAGAAGGCCGTGCCGCTGGCGGTGACGGTCGCGCAGCGCACGCCCCAGCTGCCGTCCGTGCCGACCGTGCGCGAAGAAGGCGTGCCCGGCTTCGAGGCGCTTGGCTGGGCCATCCTGATGGCGCCGAAGGGCCTGCCGCCGGCGCTGGTGAGCCAGCTCAACGCGGAGACGGTAAAGGCGCTGCAGTCGCCCGAGCTGCAGAAGTTCATCGTGGACCGCGGCTCGGAGCCGATGCCGATGAGCCCCGAGGAAACCGGCAAATTCGTCGACAGCGAGATCCGCAAGTGGGGGCCGGTGGTCAAGCGCTCGGGCGCGCAGGCAGACTAGCCCCGGGGCTGGCGCTCCGGCTTCACCGGCCTGGCAGGGGCAGGAATTGATGAATCTGCGCGACCACGGCCGCGCCTTCGCCGACCGCCGATGCGACTCGCTTGGTGGAGCCCGAGCGGACGTCTCCGATCGCGAAGACGCCGTCGACGCTGGTCTGGAAAGGGAGCTTGGGCACGGATGCCTGCGCGACGTCGGCGCCGGTCGATACGAAGCCGTTGCCGTCGAGCGCCACGCCGCAACTCTTGAGCCATCGCGTATTCGGCTGTGCGCCAATGAAGACGAACAGATGATGCGTCGTCATGCTTCCCTGGATGCCGCCGGCGCCGCGATAGTGCACGCGTTCAAGACGCGCGCCGCCCTCGAGCGCGGTCAGTTCGATCCGCGTATGAAGCGTCACGTTCGCAAGCGAGCCGATGCGTTCGACGAGGTAGCGTGACATGCTGTCGGCGAGGCGCGATCCGCGAATGAACATGTGCACGTGCTCGGCGTGCGATGCCAGGAATACCACCGCCTGGCCCGCCGAGTTGCCTCCACCGAGCAACAGCACTGGCTCCTTGCGGCATAGTCGGGCCTCGATCGGCGTAGCCCAATAGTAGACGCCACAGCGCTCGAAGCGTTCGAGTCCGTCGACAACCGGGCGCCGGTATTCTGCGCCGCTGGCGATGACGACGGTGCGCGCGGGGATACGGCGGTCGTCGGCAAGCTCGACGACCAGCGGGAGCTGGTCGCAGTACAAGGCCTTCACCTCGCACGGTATGCCGATATGGGCGCCGAACTTCTGTGCCTGGATAAATGCGCGTCCCGCGAGGTCCTGCCCGGTGATGCCGGTGGGGAAGCCCAGATAGTTCTCGATGCGCGCGCTGGTACTGGCCTGGCCCCCGGGGGCGCGACAATCAAACACGGCCACGGACAGGCCATCGGATGCCGCGTAGACGGCCGCCGCCAGTCCCGCCGGGCCGGCGCCGATGATGGCCACATCGTAGACATGCGCCGGATCGAAGTCGGGGATCAGTCCAAGGCAAGACGCGAGCTGCCCCACATCGGGGTTTCGCAGCACGGTGCCGTTCGGGCAGACAACCAGCGGGAAGTCATCGGGCTGCGGCGTCAGGCGCTGCAGCAGCGCAATCGCTTCAGCGTCCTGTTCGGCATTGAGCGTCGTATTCGGAAAGGAGTTGCTGCGCAGGAAATTCTGCAGTTCGAGGAGCCGCGCGTTGCTGGGGGTCCCGACGATGACGACACCGCGTCCGCGTTCGATCGCCAGGACACGCCTCAGGATCAGGGCGCGCATGATCTTCTCGCCAAGATCGGCCTCGCTGATCATCATGGCGCTGAGATCGTCGGGGCGTATCAGCACTGCCTCGACATCTTCGATGACATGCGCGTCAACGACCGCCTGCTTGCTGGAGAGTTGCGTGATATCGGAAGTGAACTCTCCGCGTTGTGTGTAGGTGTGGAGGATCCGCATGTGGGACAAACCGTCGCGCGTGACTATCCGCACCTTTCCGGACAGGACGACGAACACGCCCGGGCAGATGCTTCCGGCGCTGTAGAGCATCTCGCCCCTGGCGTGGTGGCACGGGCTGCCGAAGCGACGCACCCTGTCGACTTCTTCCTCGCCAAGGACGGGAAACATTTGCTGATAGCGCGGATGCTGCCGCACGATCTCGTCGTCGTCGATCGCGCCGTCGTCGATACCGCCCGGATCTGCTGCCGGCTGATGGGTAGCGTCCCCGGCCCCCGGCTCTGCCTCGTTGCTCATCGCCGARTCTCCTCCGGCGGCTGATGGCGCCGCCACTTCTCCGTCCACTTCTCCGTCGACTGCGGTCAGTGACGGACAGCCAGGACTTCCCCCCATGTCAAGGCAAGTCGGCTGCAAGGTACTTCAGCACGCCCCGCGCGCAAGCTGACGGGTCGCAGGGGAATAGCCGGGCACCAGGGTTGGAGGCGCGGTTGCATTGACGAGAGTAATTGACCTGCCGCGGCCAGCCAAGAACTCTTGCATTCGTCCCGGGGCGCGAGCTCGAGAGCCTTCTGGCCAGGGCTTCATCCGGTACCGGTCCGCGGCTAGGGCTTGCTGACGTCGATCACCGCCTGCGCGAATGCCCGTGGCGCTTCCTGCGGCAGGTTGTGGCCGATGCCTCCCGTGAGGTCGCGGTGCTCATATCTGCCGGTGAACTTGCTTGCGTAGGCAGAGGGCGCCGGATGGGGGGCGCCGTTGGCATCACCTTCCATGGTGATCGTGCGCACGCTGATGACGGGGGCCGCCGCGAGCTGCTTCTCGACATCGTCGTATTTCGCCTCGCCTGGTGCAAGACCTTGCCGCCAGCGATAGTTGTGAACAGATATGTCCACGTGATCGGGGTTGTCGAAGGCCACCGCACTGCGCTCGAAGGTGGCGTCGTCGAATTTCCACTTGGGAGACGCCTGCCGCCAGATCAGCCTGGCGAAATCGTGCGTGAACTTCTGATAGCCAGCGCGTCCGCGCTCCGTTGCCAGATAGAACTGGTACCACCACTGGAACTCGGCCTCGGGCGGCAACGGCACCTTGCCCGCCGCCTGGCTGCCAATCAGGTAGCCGCTTACGGATACCAGCCCGTTGCAGCGCTGCGGCCACAGTGCGGCGATGATGCAGGCCGTGCGTGCGCCCCAGTCGAACCCTGCCACGACGGCCTTCTGGATACCAAGCGCATCCATCAGTGCGACGATATCGAGAGCGACGGCCGCCGGCTGGCCGTTGCGCATGGTTTCGCCCGACAAGAAGGTCGTCGAACCATAGCCGCGCAGATACGGGACCACCACGCGATACCCGCGCGATGCCAGCAGAGGCGCGACTTCGACGAAGCTGTGGATATCGTAGGGCCAGCCGTGCAGCAGGACGACCGCTGGCCCATCGGCAGGACCCGCTTCGGCGTAGCCGACGTTGAGCAGCCCGGCGTTGATCTGCCTGATCGACGTAAAGGCCGTCGGGCTAACCGGCGTGGCCCGGGGCCGGGGTGCCGGCTTCGGCTGATTGGTCTGGGCCTGTGCGCGAGGCAGCAGCCCGAGTTGTGCGGCAGCGAGTGCCGAGGCTGCCGTGCCCAGGAAGCCTCGACGAGGCAAATCGATCTTCTCCGTCATTTTCGTCTCCTGGCGCGCTTGATGCGGTCCTGTGGCGGAATCGTTCCATCAGGTGCGCTCTATCCTGGGGTGGAAGCAATTCCGCTGGCAGCATGAGCGCTTGCGTCACACGCCGATACCAGAGCCGACACGACGATGGTTTGCAGTGCGATCAAACCAATGTATGCCGGATGGGAGGTATCGCCAAGATGCCGGCGAGCCAGTGCGTGAACAGGCCGGAAGCCGTCGGGCGCCGCGGGAACAGCGAGAACGAGGGTTGGCGGAAAGAAGGCGGGTGTGGTTGATTGCGCGCGGGTGGGCCGTGGCTGGCATCGCCGATGCCGGGRCACCCGTGGTGCGCAGCGCGTTCGTGAAGATGCGCGGTGGCTGTGCGTTCGGTCAGGAGGCTGGGCAAGGCTGGCCGGCTGTGGCGCCCTTCGGGCCGGACGCCACGCCAGGGCGCGGCGTCCGGCGTGCCCCGCGCAATGCTGCGCGGGGCCGGTGTCCCTGGCTCAGGCGAGCGCGGGATAGTCGAGATAGCCCTCGGCGCCCGGGTGGTAGAACGTCTCCGGCTGCGGCACGTTGAGCGGCGCGTCGATCTGCAGGCGGCGCGGCAGGTCCGGGTTGGCGATGAACAGCTGGCCGAAGGCCACCGCATCGGCTTCGCCGGCTTCCAGCACGTGCCCGGCCGTGGCCTTGGTCATCCTCTCGTTGGCGATATAGACGCCGCCGAAGGCTTGCTTCAGTGCCGGGCCCAGGCGGTTGTCGCCGAGCGCTTCGCGCGCGCAGATGAACGCGATCTTGCGCTTGCCGAGTTCGCGCGCCACATAGCCGAAGGTGGCGGCGGGGTCGGAATCGCCCATGGTGTGGGCATCGCCGCGCGGTGCCAGGTGCACGCCCACGCGCGATGCGCCCCATACGGCGATGCAGGCGTCGGTCACTTCCAGCAGCAGGCGGGCGCGGTTCTCGATGGAGCCACCGTAGGCGTCGGTGCGCTGGTTGGTGCTGTCCTGCAGGAACTGGTCGAGCAGGTAGCCGTTGGCGCCGTGCACTTCCACGCCGTCGAAGCCGGCGGCCTTGGCGTTTTCGGCGCCGTGGCGATAGGCGGCGACGATGCCGGGGATCTCATCGGTTTCCAGCGCGCGCGGGGTGACATAGGGGCGCTTGGGGCGGACCAGGCTGACGTTGCCGCCAGCCGCGATGGCGCTGGGCGCCACCGGCAGGTCGCCGTCGAGGAAGACCGGGTCGGAAATGCGGCCTACGTGCCAGAGCTGCAGGAAGATGCGGCCGCCCGCGGCGTGCACGGCATCGGTGACCACCTTCYAGCCGGCGACCYGTTCGTCGGACCAGATGCCCGGGGTGTCGGCGTAGCCCACGCCTTGCGGGGTGACGGCGGTAGCCTCGCTGAGGATCAGGCCCGCCGAGGCGCGCTGCACGTAGTACTCGGCCATCATTGCGTTGGGCACGCGGCCGCCGCCCACTGCGCGCGAACGCGTCAGCGGCGCCATGATGACGCGGTTGGGAAGATCGAGGTCGCCGATGCGGATGGGATCGAAGAGTGTGGTCATGTACGTGTTTCGGGTCGAGGTGAGAAGTGCACCGTGGTGCGGGTTCCGGCGTTCGCGCCGTTTGTCGGTCAGGCGGCGCTTGCGCGCCGCCAGGGGTCAGAGATCGCTATGCATCTGGTCGAGGAAGGCCTGGATGGTCTGCTCGTTGCGCTTGAAGAAAATCCACTGGCCGACCCGCTTCGATGTCACCAGCCCGGCGCGTTGCAGCGTGGCGAGGTGGGCCGACACGGTGGACTGCGACAGCCCGGTGCGCGCGTCGATCAGGCCGGCGCAGACGCCGATGTCAAGCGGGTGGTCCTGCATGGCGAAGTGCTCCTCGGGGGACTTCAGCCAGGCGAGGATATTGCGCCGCAGCGGATTGGCCAGGGCCTTGTGAATGGCGTCGATGTCGATGGCGTCGGTGTCCATGGGCGGGTCTGCATGCGGGCGGAGTGGGACTTGTTTCGTCTTTCTACGAAACATATATCCGCTTCTCACAAAATTAAGATCGCAACTATACGATATACATGGAAGGTTTGCTGGGCAGCCTTTGGCAGCACATTTACGATGCAGCGTGATGTGCGGCTTTCATCGCGTGGTTGCTTTAAAAAACCATAGTGACTAAACTCCATCTGGTTTTCTAATGCAACCAGAAAGACCGGATGGAGCCGCAGATGACCGTGAATGCCGCCACCGCCGCCACCGCCGCCACCACGCCCGACGCGTGCGCAGCGCCCCCCGATGCCTCGGTGCCGGCCCGCATGCCGCCCGCGCTGGTCTGGCTGTTCGCGCTGGCCTGCGGGCTGAGCGTGGCCAATGTCTACTACGCACAACCGCTGCTGGACGCCATGGCGCGCGAGTTCGGCTTTGCCGAAGGCGCGGTGGGCATGGTGGTGACCGTCACCCAGGCCGGCTGCGCGCTGGCGCTGCTGTTGCTGGTGCCGGTGGGCGACCTGGTGGACCGGCGCCGGCTGATCCTGCTGCAATCGCTGCTGCTGGCGCTGGCGCTGACACTGGTCAGTCTTGCCGCGACGCGCACCGCGCTGCTGGCCGGCATGCTCGCCGTGGGTTTGCTGGGCACGGCCATGACGCAGGGGCTGATCGCGTTTGCCGCCACCCTGGCCGCGCCGGCCGAGCGCGGGCGCGTGGTGGGCGCGGCGCAGGGCGGCGTGGTGACCGGCTTGCTGGCTGCGCGCGCCATGGCGGGCGCGCTGGCCGACCTGGGCGGCTGGCGCGCGGTGTACGCGGTATCGGGCCTGCTGGCGCTGCTGCTGCTGGCGGTGCTGGCACGCCGCCTGCCACGGCAGGCGGTGGCGCCGCTGCGCATGAGCTATGCGGGGCTGCTCGCCTCGATGTTCGCGCTGCTCAAGAGCGAGCGCACGCTGCAGATCCGCGGCGTGCTGGCGATGCTGATGTTCGCCGCCTTCAGCGTGTTCTGGACCGCGCTGGTGCTGCCGCTGAGCGCGCCGCCGCATGCCATGTCGCACACCGCCATCGGCGCCTTCGGCCTGGTGGGCGCGGCGGGCGCGCTGGCGGCCGCGCGCGCCGGCCGGCTGGCCGACCGCGGGCTGGGCCAGCGCACCACCGGCGTGGCGCTGGTGCTGCTGCTGGCATGCTGGCTGCCGCTGGCCTTCGCGCCGCGGTCGCTGTGGCTGCTGGTGGCCGGCGTGATCGTGCTCGACCTGGCCGGGCAGGCCATCCATGTCACCAACCAGAGCCTGGTGTTCCGCGCGCGGCCCGAGGCCCATGGCCGCCTGGTGGGCTGCTATATGCTCTTCTATGCGCTGGGCAGCGGCGCTGGCGCGATCGCCTCGACCCACGCCTACGCACACGCCGGGTGGAGCGGCGTGTGCATGCTGGGCGCGGGCATCAGCGCGGCGGCGCTGGCGTTCTGGCTGCTGACGCTGGCGGCCATGCCGCCCGAAGCCGGCAGGCCCTGACGCAAGCCGGGTGGCGCGCGGGTTGGCGCGGCAATTGGCGGCCGGTGCTTTCGTTTTCCTTGCGGATGCCGGCGCGTTGCCGGCGCGTTGCCGGCATGACTTCGGGTAAATCGCGTATCGGCTGCGTCAACCAAAGTACGCCTCCTTGCGTAAGAGCGGTGTCACCCATGCCCTCGTGCGAGACGAGACAGGACCGCCATGCCCTTTCGCTTTCCACGCCTGACGACAGCCTGGTTCCTGGGCGCGGCCGCCGCGCTGCTGGGCGCCTGCGCGCAAGTCGGCATGCCTGACGGCGGCACCCCCGGCGCCGCGCTCGGGCCCGCCGACCTGCACTGGCTCAACAGCGTCACTTTCGGCGCCGACCAGGCCGGCATCGACCGCTTGCGCAAGCTCGGCCGCGAGCGCTATCTCGACGAACAGCTCAAGGCGCCCGCCGCCGACAGCGGCGAACTCGCCGCCACCATCGGCGCGCTGGGCATTTCCCAGCAAAGCGGCGAGCAGCGCCTGCGCAGCGTGCGTGCCGAGCAGCAGCGCATCAACACGCTCACCGACGAAGACGACAAGCAAAAGGCGCGCGACGCGCTCAACCGCACCGGCAACGAGGTGGTGCTCGACACCGGGCGCCGCCACCTGCTGCGCGCGCTGTACTCGCCGGCGCAATTGCGCGAGCAGATGACGTGGTTCTGGATGAATCACTTCAGCGTGTACTCGGGCAAGGGCGCGGTGCGCTGGGTGCTGGCAGACTACGAGGACAAGGCCATCCGAGCGCGTGCGCTCGGCAGGTTCCGCGACCTGCTGATGGCCACCGTGACCGCGCCGGCCATGCTGGAGTACCTGGACAACGCGCAGAGCGCCGCCGGCCGCATCAACGAGAACTACGCGCGCGAACTGATGGAGCTGCATACGCTGGGCGTGTCCGGCGGGGCCAGCGGTTCGCGCTACACGCAGCAGGACGTGCAGGAACTGGCGCGCGTGCTGACCGGGCTCGGCATCAATGCCACCGGCCAGCCGCCCGGGCTGGCGCCGCAGAGGCAGGCGCAATACCTTGCCGACGGCGTGTTCGAGTTCAATCCCGGCCGGCATGACTTCGGCGCCAAGACCCTGCTCGGCCATCGCATCGAGCCCTCCGGCTTCCACGAGGTGGAGCAGGCCGTGGATATCCTCAGCCGCGAGCCGGCCACGGCGCGCTTCGTCTGCGCCAAGATCGCCGCGCATTTCGTCGGCGACACGCCGGCGCCGGCGCTGGTCGAGCGCATGGCGGCCACCTTCGCGCAACGCGACGGCGATATCGCCGCCGTGCTGCGCACGCTGTTCCTGTCGCCCGAGTTCAACGCCGCGCTGGCGTCCGGCCCGCGCAAGTTCAAGGACCCGATGCAGTTCGTGGCGTCGTCGCTGCGGCTGGCCTACGATGGCCGCATGGTGGCGAACCTGCGCCCGGCCGTCGGCTGGCTCAACCAGCTTGGCGAGCCGCTCTACGGCCGCGTCACGCCGGACGGTTTTCCCGCCGCGCAGGGCGCCTGGGCCAGCTCGGGGCAGATGATCAAGCGCTTCGAGATCGCGCGCGCGATCGGATCCGGCCAGGCCGGCCTGTTCTCGAAGGACGACGGCAAGCCCGCCGGGCGCACCGGTTTCCCCCAACTGGGCAACCGCATCTACTACGACAGCATCGAAGCCACGCTCGGCTCCGCCACGCGCACGGCCATGACGCAGGCGGCGTCGCAGGCGGAATGGAACACCATCCTGCTGTCATCGCCCGAATGGATGCAGCCGTGATATCCGCGAGTGCCTGAACAAGGAGCGTCCCATGCAACGACGTGAATGGCTCAAGCGTGCCGGCATGGCCGGCCTCGCCACGCTGGCCCCCGGCATCGCCTCGCGCGCCTACGCGCTGCCGCAGCAGGCCGAGGCGCGCTTCCTGCTGGTGTTCCTGCGCGGCGGCTACGATGCCACCAATGTGCTGGTGCCGGCCGGCAGCGATTTCTACTATGCCGCGCGGCCCGGCATCGCCATCGCCCGCCCGCCCGGRCAAGGCATGCCGGCCGATCCGCGTGCGGCCTTGTCGCTGGCGGCGGCCTTCGACGGCGGCGGCAGGGGCATCGACACCTGGGCGCTGCATCCCGCGCTCAGGGACAGCATGCTGCCGCTGTGGCAGAGCCAGCAGCTTGCCTTCGTGCCGTTCGCCGGCACCGATGATCTCTCGCGCAGCCACTTCGAAACGCAGGATGGCATGGAGGCGGGCCTGCCGCAGCCCGGCGGCAAGGGCGTGCGTATCGACGCATCGCTGCGCGGCACGGGCTTCCTCAACCGGCTGGCCGTGGCCATGGGCGGGCGCGCCGCGCCGGTGGCTTTCACCGATGGCTTGCCGGTGGTGCTCGGCGGCTCGCTCGGCGTGCCCAATGTCTCGCTCAAAGGCACCGGACGCACGCCCTTCGATGAACGCCAGGCGCGCGTGCTGGCGCAGATGTACCGCGGCACGCGTTTCGAGTCGCTGATCGACGAGGGTTTCGAGCTGCGCCAGACCGTGGCGCAGGAGGCCGAGGCCATGCAGCACCGCGACAGCATGCAGAGCGCCGGCATGGCGGCGCAGGGCGACGCCGACCCAGCCACGGCCGGGCGCATGCAGGAGATGCAGGCCGCCAGCCGCCGCGCGCTCAGCGCCAGGGGCTTCGAGCTGGAAGCGCGCCGCATGGCAGGCCTGATGCGCGAGCGCTTCAACCTGGGCTTCATCGATGTGGGCGGCTGGGATACGCACGTCAACCAGGGCGGCGCGCAAGGGCAGATGGCCAGCCTGCTCGACAACCTCGGACGCGGCATTGCCGGTTTTGCCGGGGAGATGGGCCCGGCATGGAGCAAGACCACGCTGGTGGTGGTATCCGAGTTCGGCCGCACCTTTCGCGAGAACGGCACGCGTGGCACCGACCATGGCCACGGCACGGTGTACTGGGTGGCCGGCGGCACGGTGCGCGGCGGGCGCATTGCGGGCGAGCAGGTGGCGGTGGAGCAGCGCACGCTGAACCAGAACCGGGACTGGCCGGTGCTCAACGAATACCGCGCGGTGCTCGGCGGCATCTTCAGGCGTCTCTACGGGCTGGACGATGCGCGCCTGGCGCAGGTGTTTCCCGGCACGCGCGCGCTGGACATCGGGCTGGTCTAGCGATTGCGGGAGCCGGGGCCCGATCCCCCGCGAACGCGAATCGCCCCCCGGTTCGCACCGCTTGGCCGATCTGGACGCGCTGCGCCGCCGGTACGAGCGGATGTCAGTCGCCTGGCGCCGCCAGTTCCGCCCGCAGCTTTTCCATCTCCCGCGTCACCTCTGCGGTAAATGCCGGACCGTCCCACGCGCGGTAGTTCTGCTGCGCGTAGGCCAGCGCGTTCTTGTAGTACAGGAAGGCGTTGAGGCGGTTGCGCACGTAGTTGTTCTGCGTGCGCGTGACCTTGCCGGGGCTGCCCATCACGATGGAGTTGGGCGGGATCACGGTGCCTTCCTTGAGGAAGGCATGGCCGGCGACGATGCTGTTGTCCCCGATCACGCAGCCGTCCATGATGGTCGCGTTGATGCCGATCAGGCAGTTGTCGCCGATCGTGCAGCCGTGGATGGTGCAGTGATGGGTGATGGAGCAATGGCTGCCGATGATGGTCGGCGTACGGTCGCCGACATGCAGCATGGCGAAGTCCTGGATGTTGGTGTACGCGCCGATCACGATTTCCGTGTGCTCGGCGCGCGCGGCCGCGTTGATCCAGATCGAGGCGTTCTCATGCACCGTGATCTTGCCGTAGAGGTAGGCCGATTCGTGCACGTAAGCGCTCGGGTGCAGGCTCACGTCCGGTCCGATCACTGCCATCGCTGTCTCCTTGGGGTTATGGTTGGCATCGGCCGATTGTAAGCGCCCCGCCTGGCCGCGCGGGCAGCCTTCATCTCGCCCCGCGCAGCGCCTATGCTGGGCGCAGGTCACCGCGATTTCCGGAGCCCGCCATGCCTGAGCCGCTCTTGCCTGCCGCCGCCAATGCCGTGTCGGTCGTGTTCGCCTGCGCCGTGCTTGCGGCCGCGCCTGCCGGCGCCGCCGACGCCAGCGCCGCTGCCGGCCGCTATCAGAACCGCGACAACGATCCGTTCTTCCAGGTCTCCGCGAAGATCGCCAATTGCCCCGAGCCGCTGGGCCCGCGCGTGGACGAGGCCGAATGGCTGCGCGATTCGCACCACCGCATCGAGCACGGCAACCACTGCTGGCTGGAGGGGCGCTGCCGCCTGCCCAGTGCCTACCAGTACGACCGGGAGATTGCCGAAGGCGCGCGGCGGCGCCTGCAGGCGATATCGACCGCCATGCCGGGCTGGCGGGATTCGACGCTGTGGTTCACGGTGCGGCAGCGCTGGCTGCTGGTGCAGGGCTGCGTGGGACGCGGGTTCGCGCGCGAGGACTTCTTCAAGGCGCTGCGCGAGGTGGCTGACGTGGAACGCGTGATCGACCAGACCACGGCGGACCCGGCGCGCGGGGTGCCGTATCCCGTTTTCGGCGGGCCCTAGTTGTGCGGCCCGCGCAGCAGTGCTACCTTGCGTGCAGACCGGCGGCAGGTGCCGCCATAGCCCGCTTGCCCGCTTGCGATACGACATGACTGTTCACCCCCACCGGCCGGCGCCCGCCAGCGGAAGGCCTGGCGCATTGCGACTGGCGTGCCTGTCGGCGCTGCTGCTGTGCGGCACCCCGCAGGCCGCGCAGGCACAGGCGCCCGTGCCGGCCGATGCGGCGGCAATACCCGCCGCCGCAACCCCCGCCGAGCCGCCGCCGCGCGCGCCCGGCACCATCTGCGACACCGACTGGTTCCAGTCCGGCGCGCGCACGCAGATGGAGGCCAGCGGCGACATGCCGATGTCCATCACCATGGTCATCCGGCATCCGGTACGAACCGAGACCGGCTGCAGCGCCTGGCTGTCGATCCACTCGAAATCGGCGCTGGCAGCCATGATGGGCCCGCCCGTGGTGATGGATCAGGTGCACCGCATGAACTTCGACCGCGACGCCAGCGGCACCGGCGGCTCGGTGAGCAGCCAGCGCGCCACCATCAACGCGCAGGCGCGCTATACCAGGCTGTTCGGCGAAGCTTCGTTCCAGGGCCACGGCGTGCTCAGCTATGCCGGGCTGACCGTGCGCGAGGGCATCGTTCTGCCGGGCCAGACGCTCACCTCCAGCCTCGACCTGGAGATCCACAGCCTGGCCACCGGCGAGTTCGTCACCACCATCCGCGCACCGGCGGCCTCTGTGACCATCGGCGAGCGGCGCGTCGGGCGCGCGCGGTCCATCGAGACCGTGATGGGCCGCCGCCAGTGCATGCCGATCACTTATCAGAAGCGCAGCGCGCTCGGACCGCTGATGATGGGCGACGACGTGATCCAGACGGAACCCGCCGTCATGGAAATCACCGACTGGTACTGCCCGACGGAGGCGTTCGTGATGCGCACCGAGGTGCGCCAGAAGGGCAAGGTCGAGCGGATCGACACCACTGCGCTCGGCGACCAGGGCGAGGATCCTCCCTGAGGCCTGCGCATGCCGTTGCGGCAACATCTTGTGCCGGTAAAAAATAGCTTGCAATTAAATCGCGCACAATCTAAATTACGGCCCATGGACACGAAACGCACCTCCCGGAACAAGCAGGCAGCGCCCGGCGCCGGCATCGACAGCGCCTCCTCGCTGTTGCTGGACCACCAGTTCTGCTTTTCCGTGTATGCCACTTCGCTGGCCCTGAACAAGCTTTACCGCAAGTTGCTGGCACCGCTGGGCCTGACGTATCCGCAATACCTCGTGATGATGGTGTTGTGGGAGGCCGATGGCCTGACTGTGTCGGATATCGGCGCGCGCCTGCATCTGGATTCGGCCACGCTGACGCCGCTGCTCAAGCGCATGGAGGCCCAGCAACTGCTGCGCCGCGAGCGCGCCGTGGAGGACGAGCGTCAGGTCATCGTCACGCTGACCGCGCAGGGGCGCGCGCTGCGCCAGCAGGCGGAGGCCGTGCCGCGCGCGGTCTTGTGCGCGGCGGATTGCGGCATTGACGAGATCGTGTCGGTCAAGGCGGAACTGGACAAGCTGCGCGGGCGGTTCGCCGACGCGGGCGGCTGAAGCGGAACAAGGCGCGGCCGCACGGGCGGCATGTGCGTGATCCGTGTGATCCGTGTGATCCGTGTGATCCGTGTGATCCGTGCGATTCGTGCGATTGGTTCGAGTCGCGGGTCAAATGAATAGTGTGCTATTTAATAGATCGCGATGCAAAATGCAACGCGAGGAGCAGGCAGCAGCAAAGTCGCAAAGCCGGAAACACGCAGTAGGCAGCAACCCCAAAAAGGCTCCATGAGCCGGCATTTCCACTCTCATCACCAAACCGGAGAATCAACATGTCGATCGAACAAGTCCTCTATCGTGCCAGCGCCACCGCCACCGGAGGCCGCGACGGCCGCGCGGTGTCTTCCG